>JAHDEN010000004.1:56640-86902 GCA_020628815.1 Chloroflexota bacterium
CGAGCGGGGCAAAACGAATCGGCCCAACGGATGCGCAAAAGCCCGCTGCGTGATTTTTTGACCTATGCGCCAGGGATCTCGCAAATACGGCAGTATCTGGTGCCGCAGGCTGTGCGTGACCGGATGAAGCAAAGTTGGCAGATGACTGACCGGCCGGAGCTTTCGGCTGAAAATGTGGCAGCTCTGACCGATCTGTTTGATCAAGATTTGGCCCAATTGGGGGATAAGTTGGGAGTGAGTTTGACCTGCGCCAACTTTGATGACATCACAGCGGGAGATTGGTTAACGTGGAGCTAGCCGCTGAGATTAAAACCGGAATTGTGGTGATCGGCCGGAACGAAGGTGAAAGGCTCAAAGCCTGTTTTGACTCACTCCCGGCCGGGTATCCGGTGGTGTATGTCGATTCTGCTTCGACAGATGGGAGCGTTGCGTTAGCGAGCCAGGCTGGCCACGGGTTGGTTGAACTATCGGCCGATCAAAAGCTGTCGGCCGCGCGTGCTCGGAATGCGGGGCTAAAGCAGTTGGTCGAAATGTGGCCCAGCTTAACAGCGGTCCAATTTTTGGACGGGGATTGCGAGCTGTTCCCCGATTGGTTAGCAACGGCCGAGCAGGCCCTTGAGCAAACGGACAATCTGGCCGCCGTTTGCGGTCAGCGGTATGAGAAATATCCCGATCACAGCATTTACAACCGGCTGTGCGCCATCGAGTGGGACACCCCTGTAGGAGACGCTTTGGCCGTCGGTGGAGACTCGCTGATGCGAATCGGGCCGGTGTTGCAGGCTGGTGGATTTGACGAAGCGTTTGTAGGCGGTGAAGAGCCTGAGCTGTGTTATCGGATGCGGCAGGCTGGCTGGAAAATCGCCCGACTGGATGTGCAAATGACCCTGCATGATGCGGCTATGGATCGTTGGCAGCAGTGGTGGGCCAGAAACGCACGGAGTGGGGGCGCATTTGCCCAATCTGCCCAAAAACACGGCCGTGGACCTGAAAGATTTGGGGTGCGCGCATCGCTTAGCATTTGGCTGTACGGGGCCATTTTGCCCTTGCTCGCACTGGCTTTGGCACCGTTAACCGGCGGTTTCTCTGTGGTGGCTCTGTTTGTAATTTATCTTGTTCAAACGCTTCGGATCAGCCGAGATGCTGAAAAAACTAGGGGATTAAGCCGTTCGCTAGCCTGGCGCTATGGGGCTTCGATTGTGCTGGGGAAATTCCCCCATTTGGCAGGTCAACTGCGCTTCTGGCTATTTGGCCGCACGGATCTGGTTGAAAAAACGGGGGTGGGAAGCTGATGCCCACAATTGCGTATATTTCTCAGTATTTGCCCCGCCTGACCGAAACGTTTGTGTATCGAGAGATCGAGGCGTTGCGCCAACAGGGGTTCACGATTTTGACCCTGTCGATTAAAACGCCGGACCCCGCGAATCTGTCGGCCGAATCGCTAGAAATGTTTCGCTCGACCCGCTATTTTGCACCGCTTAAAATCGGCCCAACCCTGATGGCGCAGCTCCATTTTTTGCTCCGCAGGCCGTGGCGCTACCTGAGCACGTTGATTTATGTGCTCACTCGGTCGGGTGAGCCGCTGGCCATTCGCCGACGAACGCTGGGCCATTTTATCGGGGGCGCTTATCATGCGGTGTATCTCAAACAGCACCAGACGCAGCATGTCCATGCCCATTTCTCAGGCAACTCGGCCACCTACGCGTTTGTGATTTCTCGTCTGCTCGATATCAGCTTTAGCTTTACGGCCCACAACTCTTTGTTTGTGGATCAGCTGATTTTAAAACCGAAAATCGATGCGGCCCGCTTTATCGTTTCAATTTCGGAGTTTACTCGGGGCTATATCGAAAATTTATGCGACAACCGGCCGGAGATCGGCGCAAAGATTCACATTGTGCGCTGTGGGATCGAGCCGGAAAAATTTTCGGCCCGGCCGGAGCCATCCCTGACAGAAAAGCCGCTAATTTTTAGTGTGGCCCGCATGGACCCGCGCAAAGGGCTGCCGTTTTTGGTTGATGCCTGCAAAATTTTGCGTAATCGTGGGGTTGATTTCCGTTGTGTGATTGGTGGGAACGGGGAGCAGATGGAGCTGATTTCGCAAAAGGTGATCGATTATGGGCTTGAAAACGATGTTGAACTGCCCGGCTTTATCATGCAGGAAGAGCTACAGCCTTGGTTAGACGAGGCTACTCTGCTGGTTTTGCCCTGCATTGTGGCTCCAGATGGGGACACAGATGGGATTCCGGTGACGCTGATGGAGGCGATGGCGAAGCAGGTGCCGGTGATCAGCACGGCCGTTTCTGGTATTCCTGAGCTGATTGAGGATGGGGTTGACGGGGTTTTGGTTGCCCAGCAGGATGCACAGACGCTGGCGGATGGGATTCAAAACTTGTTGGAGGACCCTGAACGGGCCAAGCGGCTGGCGGCTAGCGGCCGGGAAAAAGTAATCGCGGAGTTTGATGTTGGCTCAAACGCAGAAAAACTGGCGGATCTTTTTAAGCGATATCTGGTCGATTAAGGGACGCCGAGCGAGTGACCACCATCCATAACGATCGTTTGCCCGACGATTAAACGGGCGGCCGGTGTGCATAAAAATGCAACAACTTCAGCGACTTCTTCTGGGGTGCCTAAACGGCCGAGCGGTGTGTTGTCCACCATCCGTTCAAAAAACTCATCTCCCCCTTCGCGCACAATCTCAAACTTTTCAAGCGCATTGGTTTTGATGATGCCGGGAGCCACAGCGTTAACGATAATATTTTGCGAGGCCAGCTCAGCCCCCAGATAGCGGGTGAGTGTTTCGATTGCCGCTTTTGAGACTCCCACCACCGAATACTCTGGCATCATGACCCGTTGCCCACCCATGCTGCTGAGCGAAACAATGGCACCGCCGCCTCTGGGGATCATCATTTCGGCCGCGCGTTGGGCCGCAAACAAAAGTGAACGGGCATTGATGTTCATCGTCCATTCCCATCCTTTTGGCTTTTGCTCCATCGCCGGCCGGTTATACCCAGACGCTGCGCTGTGGATGTAAAAATCTAGCCCAGAAAAGGTTTCTTGAACCTGATCGAACATGGCGTTCACGGCATCCAGATCGCCCATGTTGGCCCGCACGATCAGCGCTTTGCGCCCCAGCTGCTCAACCAGTTTAGCCGTTTCTTCGGCCGGTTCTCGATTGCGAAAATAGTTAATGACAATGTCGGCCCCTTGCTCTGCAAAATGCAGTGCAATCGCTTTGCCAATCCCTCGGCCGGAGCCGGTCACAAGTGCGACTTTGTTTTCAAATTGCATGGGAGCCTCCTAATCTGAAGTAAAAAGTGAGCCACTATAAAAAGCTTGCTCACTTTTTACTTCACGGTTGAATGGTTCTACTAACCCTGCGAGCGGACAGCGTCAGCTACCGCTTCGGCCGTGAGTCCAAACTCTTTGTAAAGGGTTTCGTATGGGGCTGAGCCACCAAAGTGGTCGATGCCTATCGCAACACCGTTTAAGCCGATGTATTTCTGCCATCCCATCGTCACACCCGCCTCGATTGAAGTCCGGTTTGTGATGTTTGATGGGATCACGCTCTCTTTGTACTCGGCCGATTGCTCATCAAACAGCTCCCAGCACGGCATGCTGACGACACGGGCTGAAATGCCTTCGGCCGCCAATTGATCCCGACCTGCAAGGGCGATCTCAACTTCTGAGCCGGTGGCTAAAATCACGGCGGTGTCGTTGTCAGATCCTGCGACGACGTATGCCCCTTGTTGGGCACCTTTTGCCAATTCTGCATCGATCACTGGTAAGCCTTGGCGTGTCAGCACGATGGCCGTTGGGCCGTCTTTCCGTTCAAGTGCGATTTTCCATGCCTGGGCGGTTTCATTTGGATCGGCCGGACGCACGAGGTGCAGGTTCGGGATCGCTCGGAGCGCCATGTGGTGTTCAATTGGCTGATGGGTTGGCCCGTCTTCTCCCAATCCAATTGAGTCATGGGTTAGGACATAAATGACCTGCTGGTGGCTGATGGCTGAGAGGCGCATACCACCGCGCATGTAGTCAGTAAAAACGTGGAACGTTCCACCGTATGGAATTACTCCGCCGTGAAGGGCCAATCCGTTCATGATCGAAGCCATACCATGCTCACGCACGCCGTAGTAAATGTACCGGCCGGAAATATCCCCATTTGCGACATGCCCTGTCCCGCTCACGATCGTTTTGTTTGACCCGGTTAGGTCGGCTGACCCACCAAGCATTGCTGGGATGGCTGGAACCAATCCCGCCAAGACTTTACCGCTGGCTGCGCGGGTTGCCATTTTGTCATCTGGTCCAAAGGTGGCCAGCGCATCTTCCCAATTGTCAGGCAGGTCACCCGCCATAGCGGCCGTAAATTCAGCAGCTTCGGCCGGATGTTTTTCACTATAGGTCGCGAATAGCTCGTTCCAAGCTGTTTGCTGTGTTTCCCCGCTATCGCAGGCGTCCATGTAACCGCGTGCTTCGGCTGGAACCACAAACTTTTCGGCCGGCCAGCCCATTTCTTTTTTCGATAGAGCAATCTCGTCGTCGCCTAAAGGTGATCCATGGCTGCTAGATGTCCCCTGTTTGTTCGGGCTACCTTTACCGATAATCGTTTTACAAGCGATGATTGTCGGCTTATCTGCTATAGATTGGGCCGTTTTGAGCGCTGCGTCTATTTCAGCCATATTGTGCCCATCAGCCGAAAGTGTTTGCCAGCCGTACGCTTCAAATCGTTTGAGGGTATCTTCGCTGTTGGCTAAATCTGTTGAGCCGTCGATCTGAATTTTGTTATCGTCCCAAAGCACAATCAGTTTGCCCAGCCCTAAATGGCCAGCCAAAGAACATGCTTCGTGAGAAACTCCTTCTTGCAAGTCCCCATCACCACAAATGACATAGGTGTGGTGATCAACGATATCGATGCCGGGTTTGTTAAATTTATTGGCGAGCCACGCTTCGGCCAAAGCAAAGCCTACCGAGTTGCTGATGCCAGCGCCCAGTGGGCCGGTTGTGGTTTCAACGCCGGGGGTATGGGTGTTTTCGGGATGCCCGGGTGTTTTACTGCCCCATTGGCGAAAGTTTTTAATCTCGTCTAGGGAAAGATCGTAGCCGGTAAGGTGCAATAGGCTGTAGAGCAACATTGATCCATGGCCGGCCGATAAAATGAAACGGTCTCGATTGGCCCATTTAGGGTCTTTCGGGTTGTGTTTCATGAAGTTGTGCCATAGCACAACGGCCGCATCTGCCATGCCCATCGGCATGCCGGGATGGCCAGAGTTTGCCGCTTGAACCGCGTCGGCGGCTAGAAAGCGAATGGTATTTGCGGAAAGTTGTGGGAGGGATTGGTTGTCAGACATAAGGTTTTTCCTAACTATGCGGACAGGTTGATTGAGTTAATCCCGACTTCCTCCGCTAGAAGCGAGATTTAGATAGTATGAAGTAAAAAGGCTGAAGCGATCAGAGGGAAATCCCCCATTAATTTAACTTTTTACTTCATACTTTTAGGGCTCTTATTTTGGAGCTAATCGGATCGCACCATCCAAACGGATCGTTTCGCCGTTTAGCATATCGTTTTCAACGATGTGGTGAGCCAATTTGGCATAGTCTTCTGGGGTTCCCAAACGTTTTGGGAAAGGGACTGCGGCCGCCAAAGACTGTTGAATTTCTTCCGTCATACCGCCCAGCATCGGGGTGCCGAAGATTCCGGGGGCGATGGTGTTGCAGCGGATACCGGTACGAGCCAGTTCGCGAGCGATCGGAAGCGTCATGCCAACCAATCCACCTTTAGAAGCGGCATAAGCGGCTTGCCCGATTTGTCCATCATACGCAGCAACAGATGCGGTGTTGATAATGACACCACGTTCGCCACCGTCGTTTGGCTCATTCTTAGCCATTTCGATAGACGCTAAACGGAGCACATTGAAGCTCCCAATCAGGTTGATGTTGATGACACGGCTGAAAGACTCTAGTCGATGTGGACCTTGTCGGCCGAGAACCCGTTCGCCGATGGCGATTCCGGCGCAGTTGACTACCCCGTGAATTGCACCAAACGATGCCATCCCGTTGTCAATGGCCGCTTGTACGTTGGCTTCATCTGTTACATCTGTTTTATGGAAAATAACCGCATCCCCAAGCTCGGCCGAAAGGGCATTGCCCCCTTCTTCGTTTACATCCATGATGACAACTTTGGCACCTATTCCGGCAAATTTGCGCACAACGCCAGAGCCTAAGCCTGATGCGCCACCGGTTACTAAAAATGTGTTTCCTGCTATTTGCATTTTTTCTCCTATTAACCGCGCGGCCGTCTAGTGATCCGCAAAAATTAGTGCCCCTTTAAACGATTTAAATCGCTGGATTCGGACAGCCACTTAGAGCGATAGATGCATTTGCTATCGCTGTTCCTTACATTTTGCACGGTTTTTGATTATTAAAAAGATGGGAAAATCTGGGCTAGATTATAGCTCCCCGGGCTGATTAATGCATAAATTTGGGTATCCGTTCAACGCAAACTTACGCTTCGAAAGGTACAGTGTCCCCTTGTGTGTAACGCTCTCGGCCGTTTTGGGTGATGATCGTCACTCCACCAGTTCCAATTACCTCCAATTTGTCTCCATCTCTAAACAACGCAGTCATCCCATCAATACCATAGGTGATAATGCTGGTTCCGGAAATTAGCCTGCTGGCTCGTGAGATAAATCCGGGGTATTCATCAAAATGAGGCAATACAACTGAGTTGGGGAGTAGGCCAAATCCATCGCTTAAAGATGGCATACCCATAATTTTTGCCCCCTGAATCATTGCACCCGCGCTGCAACCGGCAACCAGTCCGCCCTTCTCAAGAACTTGTTCTACGGCCGACCATGCTTTGGTTCCGTTTAACGTTTCAAACAGGTAGGATGGTTTTCCACCTGAAAAGTAGACAAAGTTCGCCTCAGCAATTTGATCGGCCAAGTTCGGATCTTCGGCCGTGGCTGTGTCAATGACCTCAACCGCTTTAACATCGACCCCAAGCTTGGTGAAATGGTTAACGCCCAAATTGCTCCAATAGGTGATTCTATTAGGTCCTTCGGTGCCAGCACCGGCCGGGATGCAAACAACTTTGGCCGTTTTGCCGAGTCGATTCAGTAGCTCTAGATCAACCGATTCCATTTGTGGCAGGTATTCTCCTGCGCCAACAAGTGCATGCTTCATAGCTTAGTCACCATTAAAGATAAAGTTAGATTTGGTTGATTGTAGACCAGTGTGCCAGGTTCCCCCAACCGATTATTGTGACATTAAGATGATTGATATTTAGGGCATTGAAACCAGCTATGAATGCAGCTGGGAGGTTGCTTTAGATTTTTGGTTGCAGGCCTGCTCTAAAATATCTGCGAGCCATTCAATCTTAAACGGCTTAGAAACTATCTTGTCTACGGTCAAGCCTTGCCAAGCCTCGTGGCTGACACTCTCGCCATCAGAAACAAGGGCGATGATTGTTGGCTGTGTTTCTAATTCGGTGGTGATGATTTTGGCTGTTTCAACCCCATCCAAGTTTGGCATCAGGGTGTCTAGCATGATGACGTCGTATTGTTTTTGCCTAGCTGCATCGATTGCAGCTGCTCCATCTGGCACCACATCGGCCGAATACCCTAGTCTGCTCAGCTGTTTTAGCATGACTTTTTGATGGATTAAATTGTCTTCTGCTAACAAAATTGAAAGTGCTGGCTCTAGCGCTGTGATTTGGTCGGCTGAAGCTGATTCTTTAGTTTCAGAAGGTGTCTCTTGCTTAATTTTAGGCGCTTTAACGGTAAAGAAGACGGTTGACCCCACGTCAAGCTCGCTCTCGATCCAAATTTCTCCACCCATCAGCTGAACTAACTTTTGGCTAATTGAGAGTCCCAAGCCGGTTCCGCCAAATTTGCGAGTCGTGGAATTATCTACCTGATCAAACGAGTCGAAGAGCGTTGCGATACGGTCGGCCGGAATGCCGATTCCGGTATCTTTAATCGCGATCTGAATCTGATGGTTGTCCGGGTCTTGAGCAGATGAATTAGTAGCAACCGCATTGGTAACACTTAAGAAAACTTCCCCAGAATGTGTAAATTTAACCGCATTAGATAGCAAGTTGTTAATGACCTGCAGCATCCGTCTTGAGTCCCCTAGAAATGAATCGGGAACAGTTTCGTCAATATGAAATCCTAGGTTAATTTCTTTTTGAATGCATTCGACAATAAACCCCTCTACGGACTTTTCGACGATATCTTTGATGTTAACAACAGACTCTTTTAATTCTAATTCACCGTTTTCTATGTGAGAGAAGTCAAGAATATCATTGATAATTGATAAAAGCGATTCGCTGCTGACTTGAATCGTTTTTACAAAGCTATCTTGTTCCTCATCAAGGGGTGTGTCAGCTAGCAGGCTTAGCATTCCAATCACTCCGTTCATCGGGGTGCGGATTTCATGGCTCATATTGGTCAAGAAGTCAGTTTTCGCAACGGTCGCAGCTTCGGCCGCTAATTTTGCCTTTTCAAGATGCTGGGTTCTTTCTTGTACCCTTGTTTCTAACCCCTCAAGGGTGTCGCGCAATCGGCCGGTCATCGTGTTAAACACAGCCGCTAAATGACCCAGTTCATCTTGGCTTTTGATCACAACTTGTGCATCAAGATCCCCTTGGCTAATTCGCTCGGCCGTGTCAGTTAAATGGCCAATCGGTTTTGTGATTAGTCGGCCGATTAGTGAAGAAAGCAATCCACTGATACCAATTACGATCAGCCCAATGCGGATATTTTGATCTGACTGATTCGACACATTCTCAAAGGTTACTGCTTCATTTTGAGTAACAGTCACAAACAAATTCAAGTCATTTTGTCTGCGTGAGTTTGAAGGTGTTCCCACCTTTGTGGCTGTTACAATTGTTTGGAATCCCTTGTCGTTTACATACGACTCCGAACTTTGGTTGTTAAGCCGTCCTTTTACCGAGAGCTTCTGAATATCAGCCTGAGAAAATGCCTGATAATTTACTTCTACAAGCCGTTTGTCTTCCCAAGTGTACCAGGTGTTTTTACTAAAGATTCCTAATTCAAACTCATTGGTTTTTAGCCTACGCTGATTTCTTGCAAGCCCATCAAATAAATAGGATGCTGGAATAAAACTAGTCACAGACCCTATAACTTCTCCACCCTCATCAGAAATAACGGGAACAGTAATCTGAAAATTAGTTCTTCTGCGGAACGGGCGTCCTTTTTCATTCAAAAGGATTGTTGAGTCCTTACTTTCTAATGCATTGACCCATGCATTGAATTTGCCTAAATATAATGCCTCTGGCTGAGACGAAGACCCGATTACAAATCCATGTTTGTCGGTGATGACGAGCTGAGTACCCTCGGGAAAGAAAGGTGAGAAGGCTTCTGTAGTCGTACCTATTAATCCATAGGGTTCATTTGGGTTTTCGACCTGCTGAAACCTCCACTGATCGCTTTTTATTTGGTTTTTTTCATACTGCATTTTGTCGGACACATATTCTTGATTCAGAGTGTCTAATGCATTATGAATGAGTCTATTATCTGCAATGCCGTTTATGGCGATTACTTTTGAATCAATTAAGCTATCAATCGCCTCCGCCTGCGTACTTGAGACTGAATTCAAATTTTCTCTTGTGCTTTCTAACGTGTTTGTGGCAAGGCTGCTATTTACACGGTATAGGACTGTCGCGAGCGAGAGCCCCGTAATCAAAATAACAGACAATAGGATTTTTCCGCGTAATCCTGCAAAAAAGAACCTTCCAATAACGACTGCAAGCAGGATGATGGCAAAAAATATGATTATGTTGTTTGAGTTTGATTGGACACTGGCTAACACTTCAGGATTGAGAGTAATTCTGAAGTCGGAGGCTGATCTATCTAAGGCTGTATAGGCAAATAGAATTAGTAATCCTGATGTGAAGCCGATCCCCCACAAATTTTCCGGCAAAAGGATTAAGAAGCTGACCCAGAAATACATCATGCTGAAGAGCATAAATTGGATTGCCACCTCTGGGAGAAGAAAAATCAAAAATCCGCTAGCTGTAGAGATCAAGCCCAGATGAAGAAGGAGTCCCTCGTGTAAATATTTCTTTCGATGGGCAACGATCCCGAGGAGTTGAATGCAAGCAAATCCACTCAGAATATATGGGATCATTGAGACCGCTGGCTGCACCTCATTTTGTGCATTCTCGATTCGAATTTGAGCACGATATGCAAGCAGCAAATATGCAACAAAAAACAGTGCATAAAAGAAGTAGTTTATTTTAGGATAAGAATTTGTGGGTCGCTGCTTACTGCTAAATTGAATTGCCAAATAAAATCTCCAGAAAAAGGTGGTGGACTGGAGATTAAATTTTATGCCGGAATCAGTTACGTTTGAATGGTACGATGGTTAACCAATTCTGGTTGTACTCCCCCAATTGTCATGGTAAATAAAGGGAGAGGTTTGGGCTTGCATCCTTGGCCTATTTTCTGATCTGCCCATTGCCTAAGACAATCCATTTGTATGTGGTTAATTCTTCAAGACCCATCGGGCCACGGGCATGTAATTTTTGGGTGCTAACGGCAACCTCCGCACCCAAGCCAAACTCGCCTCCGTCGTTAAAGCGGGTGCTTGCATTCACAAACACGGCCGACGAATTAACCTCATCCACAAATTTTGTGGCATTTTGCCAATCATTTGTGACGATGCTGTCAGAATGATCAAGGCTATGATCTTGGATGTGAGTGATGGCTTCATCTATATCCCCCACTACTTTTAGGCCTAAGATCAGATCCATCCATTCGGTGCTAAAGTCGTCTGGTCCGGCCGCTTGATAGCTGGCGCTGTGGCCATTTTGATTTAAAACGCTTAACGAGCTGGGATCTGCGCGCAAAGAAACACTGTTACTCGCCATCCTTTCAGCAACTTGAGGGATGAATTGGTCAGCCACATTTTTGTGTATAAGAACCGTGTCTAGCGCATTACAAACGCTGGGGCGCTGAATTTTGGCGTTCTCGATAATATTTAGCGCGTCATCAAAATCGGCCGACTCATCCACGTAGACGTGGCAAATCCCAATCCCGCCGGTGATAACGGGGACAGTTGCCTGTTCGCGACACAGTTTGTGTAAACCGGCACCGCCACGAGGTATCAGCATGTCGATGTACTCATCAAGCTTCATAAACTGGGTGACCAAGGCGCGGTCAGGATTGTCGATATACTGCACGGCCGCTTCTGGGATGCCACATTTTTCAAGAGCCGCTTGAATCACTTGTACCAAAGCCATGTTTGAGCGCAATGTCTCTTTGCCACCGCGCAAAATCGCAGCGTTGCCCGTTTTTAGCGTGAGTGTGGCGATATCAATGGTGACGTTCGGCCGTGCTTCGTAGATGACCCCCAGCACACCGATGGGGACTCGACGGCGGGTAACTTGAAGCCCGTTGGGCAAATTGCGACTGTCAATCGCAGAACCTACAGGATCAGGCAAAGTAGCGACTGACCGACAGTCGGCCGCTAACTTCGATATCCGCTCTTCGGTCAAGAGCAGCCGGTCGAGCAGACCGGTGGTCAACCCATTGGCTTTTCCGTCTTCGATATCCAATTTGTTTTGCGCCAGCACTATTGCCGCATTGGCTTCAAGCTCATCCGCAATGGTTCGTAGAGCGATATTTTTTTGATCTGTGGTTAGTTTGGCTAACTCTCGGCTGGCCAGTTTGGCGCTGTGCCCCATTTTGTTTAAATCAGTCATGTTATTTTCTTCCTAACTTTTATCTCTCGAGCAGAACCATGTCATTGTGATGGATCGCCACATTCCCATAGGCGTATCCTAGAATCGGTTCAATTTTATCAGATTGATGGCCAGCTATTTTACGCAAATCATCGCTTGTGTAGCGGGCAATGCCCCGGCCGATTGTGGTTCCATCTTCTTGTCTGATTCGGACCGTATCACCGCGATTAAAATCACCTTCAATATCGGTTATTCCGGCCGGGAGCAAGCTGCGCCCTTTTTCTTGCATTAGCTTTTCGCACCCTTTTTGATTGACGGCGATCGCCCCTGTGGGGGTTGAGCCAGCCAAAAGCCACCGTTTTCGGTTGCGCACCGGATTGGCGACGGCCGGGAAGCGGGTATAAGTCGCTCCTTTCCCCTCTAATATTTTAAGGATAATGTTCTTCTCGCCACCGGCCGCTATGACCACATCGGTTCCGGCCCGGGTGGCGGTTTCGGCCGCCTGCAATTTGGTTGCCATACCACCCGTCCCCATATCACCTTTGCCACCGGCTAAGTTGCGCACCGTTTCATCGATCACCGCAACTTCTTGGATTAGTTTTGCCTCAGGGTTAGAGCGGGGGTCGGCCGTGTACAGCCCTTTTTGGTCGGTAAGCATAATCAGCAGGTCAGCCTCGGCCAGTACCGCCACCATCGCTGATAGATTGTCGTTGTCACCGACACGAATTTCTTCCGTTGTTACCGCGTCGTTCTCATTCACAATCGGGATGATTCGATTTTGAATCAAACTACGAAACGTGTCACGGGCATTTAAAAAGCGATTTCTGGCCTCAAAGTCAGATCGGGTGAGCAGGATCTGCCCAACATGGATGTCGTAAATTTCAAACAGCCGCTCCCATGTAAACATCAACCTCGACTGTCCCAAGGCGGCCAGCATCTGCTTCTCTGAAACGCTGCGTGGTTTATCAGCCCATCCCAGCCGATCTTTTCCGGCCTGAATCGCCCCGCTTGAACACAGCACAATATCGTGCCCCTCTGCATACAATTCTGCAAGCTGGCGCACAATCTCAGCCATGCCCGGCTTGTGTAAGCGGCTGTGCCCACCGGTTAAAACACTGGTTCCAATTTTTACGACAATACGTTTGCTCATGATTTTTTGAGAACAGATTATAGCAGTCTTTTGCTCTTAAAACCGTGTCTTTGTGATTATTTTTTCGGGTGCAATTTGTTTGTTATATGGGCGAGGGCGAGCCATCGCTTCAGATGAGTGTGACAATCAAAGATTGCCCCATTCATCTGGCGATGACTAGCCCCTACAATTCCACGCTAGCTGTAGGGGCTAGTCATTCGGGGACAACGGTGCATTCTGGCATCATTGTTTCCGAATGGCTCGCCCTGAATGGGGACGCCGCGTAAGATAAGTTATTAATGTCAGTTCGATATTTACAACAGACGAGCTTAATCCCTGTTACGGTCGAGCCAAGTTGGTTAAAAGAGCACCTAAAGGCCTTATGACTGGGATTTCGTGCGCAGACATCCCAGTCACAGGGGTTTAATCTGTGGTAAAAGCAACTTGGTTCCCCCCTGTGACAGGGATGAGAAAAACATCCAACTCGCGTTATTATTTGGAGCTGCTAAATTTAACTTGCGTCGATTCGAAATTTATCCTATGCTTTTTCCAAGTTCAATTTGATAGATTTAGCAGAATCAAATTTATCATTTGTTCGCTTAGTTATTTACTGACTGAACGAAGGAGCAAGTTACAAATTTTAAAACACCAACAGACCATAACAGGTTCATTTTGGACCACCGTTATAGACTTTGTTTTTCCTCCCTCTTGTGCTGGGTGTGGCACAACTGGCAGCCTTGCATGCGCCAATTGTCAACAAAAAATGATCCGTTTAAAAGAGCCGCTTTGCGCCGTTTGTGGTCAACCCACTTTAGATGGTTCAACTTGCCAAAGGTGTACAAAAGTACCCCCGACCATTAGCAAAATTCGTTCATCAGTTTTGTACACTGACCCCGTGACAAAGTTCATGCATCATTTCAAGTATTATGATCAATTCGCACTCGCTCGGCCGATGGCTGAAATGATGCTGGGGACCTTGCCTGATCTGTCTGCAGAGCTTCCTGACCTCTACATTCCGATCCCGCTACACGCCCAACGGGAGCAAGAGCGTGGCTATAACCAATCCTATTTAATTGCAACTGAAATATCTAAAGCTACCGGAGTCCCTTCTCTTGAGAGAGGGTTGCGCCGCACGCGCGAAACGGCCGTGCAGGCTAAATTAGAGATGGAAGATAGGATTAAAAATGTTGAAGGGGCATTTGCTTTAGGCGATGCAGACGTTGTTGGAAAGCATGTCTGTTTAATCGATGATGTGTGCACAACTGGGGCAACCCTTTTTTCAGCGGCCGACTGTTTAAAATCGGCCGGAGCAGTTCGAGTTACCGGCTTAACGTTTGCCCGGGCGCTCAAAATTTAAAAGCAGAATTAACTTTAGGAACGCGCATCGTTCACTGTACTTACCCATTTGCGCGTTCCGATCCAACTGGATATCGAGGTGAAACAATCCTTTGATGTTCAGCCCTTATTAACGTGGCCGGATCTCGTTCCAAGATCCTACCCGCATACTCTTTTGGAGGTTTAACAATGGAATTATCAATCCACACATACGGCATGAATCTTTCTGACAGATTGCAAACGTACGTTGAGAAGAAGATGGATAAACTGTCACGCTATTTGCCCAGTCTGCAAAACGTGAATGTTGAACTTAGTCAGCGTAAATCAAAAAATTCTGGACAGCGCAGGGTGGCGCAGCTAACAATCCGAGATGCTCAGGGAACAATTTTAAGAGCAGAGGAAAAAAACGATACAATTTACGGAGCGATTGATTCCGTAGTGAGCAAAATGTATCGGCAAATTAAACGTTATCGCGGCCGGGCTAAAGACCATCGCCGCAACGGGGAGATGATTGATTTAGCGGCAGATGCGATTCCGGCCGTGTTGGTGCTTGAGCCAGAAGTTGAAGAGGAGGCAGCACCTTCTATCGTAAAACGCAAACAGTTTTCAATTCAGCTGATGTCTGAAGAGGAAGCGATGGACCAGATGATGCTTTTGGATCACGATTTCTTTGTGTTTACGAATTTGCGTGGGGAAACCAATGTGCTCTACAAACGCAAAGATGGAAATGTTGGGATTTTACAGCCGACCGTAGATTAAAACAGGAACTCTTTGAGGGCTCCATAGCGTTACAGCTTTGGAGCCCTCTTTTTATTTATTTTGGCAAAAATATTAATTGTGTGTACCGGCAACACGTGCAGATCGCCCGTTGTCGAAGGGCTGTTAAAACAGCAGCTTGAGCTTAAAGGGTTAACCGATTGGGTTGTGCAATCGGCCGGGACCGATGCGGAGCCAGGCAATGAAGCAACTAACCACAGTGTCGCGGCCGCATTTGAGCAGTGTGATATCGATATTAGTCAACATCGCTCAACTAGATTGGGTGCAGAGCAAGCGTCAGCGGCCGATTTGATTATCTGCATGGCAGAAGCACATCGCACCAAAATAGAAAAGCGGTTTGAAATAAGTAATTGCAAATTGCTGGCAGAACTGGCTGGGGAAGGGAGCGTAGATGTCGTTGACCCTCACGGCTTGCCGCGTGAAAATTATAATCAGATGGTGAGTCGTGTAAGCACACTTATTGGCACAGGGCTAGACAAAATCATTCAGCAGGCGGCTGCAAACGCCGCAAAAAGAGCTTAGACCAAACTTTCTTCACACACATCTTTAAACCCGCATCCGTTACACCGTTGCCAGGCATCATGGCTGCGGGCGACATCCTGATCTTCTAAGTCAAAGCGCATCTCTTCAAGCACGGCCAAAAGCTCATCTTCTAAATGAGGGGTGTAGTCGATATTGAACGACTTGTTGTCGTACCGAATAATGCCGTGGGACGGCCGTTTGCCAAAGTGAGATTCAACGAGGGCGCAATAGGCGATCAACTGCATCACGTGGCCGTCATACGGCTGCACGGGGGCTTTGGCCGACTTAAACTCCACCGGAATCAGGCTCCCATCTTCGGCCCGAACAACATAGTCTGGCTTGCCGGTTAACATCAATTCTTTATTGAACAGCGGTTTTGCTACTTCGTACCAAGAGCCTGCATCGTCATAGACAACGTCTCCGTCAGGTATGCCAGAATCGGTCCGCAAGCGCTGGCTAACCCACAGCGAAACAGCGGCGAAAATAATGCAAAGTATGGCTAAGATGACTAATTGATTCATGAGGTCAGTGTTTGCGTCACAGTTTTTATTTTCTCAAACTTAGGAAATCTGCAGGATAAAATAAAGGGCGATAAATACCAGCGCCAACCCGATGAGCCCGTATCCGGCCCGTTGTAACACCGTCGCACCGCGCACTGTGCGGGCATGTTTTTCATGGCGCAGGGTGCCACGGCTCATTTCGGCGATGTTGGCCGAGTCGATCTCTTGTGACCGTTTTAGCCACCATGCACGGTTGCAAAACATGTACGACCCGATCTCTGAAGCACTTATTATTTCTGTACGTTCTGTTGTTTCCATTTAGTCTCGAAAAGGGGATAATGTGAGAATATGAGTGATAAAGCTGTGCCACCGGCCACTTGCCCCGTTTGTAGCACACCCATTAACCGGTTTCGAATTGCGGTGATGGGGGGGCGACGGCCGTCAATTGAGTGCAAAAACTGTGGAACTAAACTTCGGCCCGATCCGATACTGCATAGAATCTGGTCGATTGTTTCCTTTTTGCTTTTCTTTGGATCGCTTTTTTTAATTATACGTGTAGCACGTTTTATAATTCCACTCAGAATAGTACTAATCTTAGGAGCAGGGGTGATGATTATGGCATTTTACTCGTCATTTATGAGCTTTGAACGAGATGTTTAGGGTTGAAGATTAATTCTAGGCCAGCCCATTGAAGCGTCAGAGGCAAAAGAATGCAGTATTCCAACCGTTTCATTTGGAAACCCATCCTGTTTTTTGACGAAAAACCGATAAGAGTTGCCCCATCACCAGAGAAAAATGATACGACATGTAATTGATGACTTGTACCAAATCGGGGAGCACGTTGAAACTGAACACGGCTTAGAAGCGATTTTAACCTATGTTATTTTAAACGATGGGAATCCGCTTTTGATCGATTGTGGCTCACACATCCATCGAGATAGTGTGATGGCGCAGTTAACTGAGCTGTTAGGCGAGGGCATACCCGAGTTTTTGTTTTTGACCCATTCAGAATTGCCACATGCCGGGAATATTGCGGCGATAACAGAAAAATGGCCCGACATTAAGGTGATTGTTTCGAATGTGATGCTACCGTATATCGAAGTGTTGCCGGTGCTGCCTTTAGAGCAGATCACGCAGGTTGTACCAGGTACAAAAATAGAAATGTCCGGCCGGACGATTGAATTTGTCGATGCGCTGCTCAAAGATCAGCCAGGTTCCCATTGGGTTCATGATTCCCGAACCGGCGCATTGTTTACCGGTGATGGCTTTGGTTATATGGACACGGCTGAAGGCAGTCAATCTGTTGTGGATGGCAGTGATGCTGGCTCGGCCGGTGATGTGTCACAGGCTGCTTTTGAGGCATACCATAAAATTGCATTTCGCTTTTTGCGCTGGATCAAGCCAGAAAGAATTGCGGCCGACTTGCGCAAAATGTTCGCCAAGCGAAATGTACAGGTGATCGCCCCGATCCATGGGAATGCGATCACAGTTAATATCGACAAACATTTAGACAGCTTGATTGGCGCTCTCACGGCCGTGAATAAGAGCTATAGAAAATAGACCGATGACCCCACAAGATACCCTCCAAGAAGCAAAAATTTTCGGTGATGGCTTAGGGCGTGTTGCCGTCAGAGCCATCACCCCCAATATTTTTTGGTTGACCCATTGCTTGGGCGTTTTGGCCCAAGATTACTATAAAGAATACTTTGCGGTGCTGCCTAATGCGGCCGATTACGCTGGCGACCGAATTGTTGATTACCCGTTTTCAGCCTTTTTGATCGTAGATGAGAAATCTCTGCTGATCGATACCTGTGGCCCCAAGCAAAAAGAAGCGTTTTTGGATGCTGTTCAGTTTTGTTTAGACGGCCGTCAACTGGACTATATTTGGATCAGCCACGTTGAATTGCCCCACGCTGGGAATACCGGGGCGCTCAAACAGATTTGGCCCAGCAGTCAAGTGGTAACCGTTGCAGGAGGCGAAAATTACGAGCTGCACGGGCTAGAAAATGCGCTAACGGCCGCGCCCAGTGACGTAATTGATTTGGGGGAACACAGCGTCGAAATGGTTGATGCGCTGTTTGTCGATCATGGATTGTCGCAGTGGCTGTTTGAGCGCAAAACCGGCATGATGTTTACGGCCGATTGGGCCCATAATTTACACGAACCGGCCAAGTGCCACTGCTTTAAATTTTTAGATGAGATGTTTGAAGCCGGATACGATGCTAAAACACATGTCGAAGATATTAAAGTAAACGCTTGGTATCAGTTCCCGTGGTTAGCGTGGTGCGATGCCGATATTTTATGTGAGGCGATTGACGATCTGTTTGACCAGTACGACGTCAAAATTTTGGCCCCCAGCCATGGGAACCCGATCCGCAAAGACTTCAAACAATTTATTCCCGCCCTGCGTGATGGGATGCGTATGGCGGCCGAAATGCCGTTTTCTCACGTTTTATAACCCCAAAAAGTGATTCTTGTTTAAAAACTCTAAGCTCATCCAAGCATCTATTCTTGTGATCACCCTGTCTGGGTTAAACAAAATCACAGGATTTTTCAAGCTCTATTTATCGACCAGTGCATTTGGGACCAGCGCAGATGCTGACGCGATGGCGGCCGCCTGGCAACTGCCCGATGTCTTTTTTGTGATGGTGTCTGGCGGGGCGATGGCAACCGCATTGATCCCCGTATTTTCGGCCGCGATTGTGTCGCACGACAGCGACTACCAACAAAAGCTGGCCAATACCGTTTTAACCACCATCGCTATGATTTTGGGGACCCTTTGCATTGTTGCCGCCATTTTTGCCCCATGGCTGGCGCGGGTTGTGCTCGTCCCGGATTTTCCTCCAGAGCAGCAGCTGTTGACCGCCAACCTCATGCGAATCGCCCTGTTTGGCATTTTTATGTTTGGCATCAGCAGCATTCTGGTCAGCATTTTGCACTCCCATCAGCACTTTTTGGCTCCATCTTTGGGGGCTGTGCTGTTTGACAGTGGCTTTGTGATCGGCCTCTATTTTGGGGCGGAACGGTACGGGGTCCACGCGATGGTTTGGGGCGGGGTGCTTGGCATTTTTATGCATCTGTGTGCTCAGATTTACATGATTCGCCGCTACAAGCTGTCTTTCTGGCCCGCGCTTGATTTTTCAATGCCTGAGGTTCGGGAAATCCTTCGTCTGCTGTGGCCACGCCTGGTCATTTTGGTTTCGCTCGAAATCGTTGATATCACAGTGGTGCGCCTCGCATCCGGCCTGCCCGAAGGGAGTACGTCGGCGTGGTTCTTTACGGTGTTGCTCGTCAACATGCCGGTTGATCTGTTTGGCATTTCGCTGGTAGTTACCTTTTTCCCGACCCTTAGCCAAGAGTTTAATTCGGCCGACTTTAAGCGGCTGCACGACTCGCTTGTGGCCGGTTTGCGCTACTTATGGCTCTTGCTCATCCCCAGTTTTGTGGGATTGGTGGCGCTCGGTCCAGCCGGGATTGCGGTTATCATGGAGCGGGGTGAATTTACGGCCGAATCAACCGCTTTGGTCTATTCACTGATCGTGATTGCCGCTTCAGGCGCTATTTCTTTGGCGACGTTTGATGTCATGGCGCTGCTCTATTACGCCCGACACGACACCTTTCGGCCGATGTTGATTCAGGTTGTGGCGATAGCCATCGGTGTGAGTTTAAACTTTATTTTAGTGGGTCCGTTAGGCATTTATGGGTTGGCCGTCGGCCGATTAACCTATACGATCGTACTCGTTTTTGCGGCATGGCTCGTGTATCGTCAATTCTATGATCGATTTGATGAGGCACTGCTTTTTAAAGAGTTCTGCCGCTGTTTGGTTGCGGCCGGAGCGATGGCGATCGCCATCCGCTTAGTTGCCCAATTGCCGCTAGAGCGGCTAATGTTTGTCATTGTTGCGATCCCAACCGGGGCACTGGTTTACGGAATCGTGCATTTGTTGTCAGGCGGAACCGCATTCCTTGAAATTTGGAGCGGTCTGTTTGCACAAGAAAACGAGTTGGAAGAGACGGCGTAGTCATGGAGGATGGCGTGATGGGTGAAGAAAAAAAAGGTGTGGTACTGGTTGTGGGGGCGGGCCCCGGATTGGGCGGATCAGTTGCAAAGCGGTTTGCCAGAGACGGCTACACGGTGTGCATGACCCGCAGGTATGTTGAGCGGCTCGATTCGCTTGCGGCCGAAATTCGTGATGCCGGTGGTGTGTGCCATCCGATGGGGGTCGATGCGCGCAAAGAAGATGCGATAGTTGAAATGTTTGCCAAAATTGAAAATGAGATCGGCCCGCTTGAGGTTGTTGTGTTTAACATCGGGGCCAATATCCGCTTTAACATCGTTGAAACGACATCGCGCAAATATTATAAAGTGTGGGAGATGGCGGCGTTTGCCGGATTTTTAGCGGGGCGTGAAGCGGCAAAATATATGAAACCGCGCGGCCGGGGATCGATTTTGTTTACCGGGGCCACCGCAAGTACCCGTGGCAAAGAAGGGTTCTCCGCATTTGCTGGAGCAAAACATGCGCTCAGAGCGCTGTCAGAAAGCATGGCTCGCGAATTAGGGCCGCAGGGGATTCATGTGGCGCATATTATTGTCGATGGCATTATCGATACTCCGTGGGCACAAGAAAATTTTGGAGACTACATTAAAACTCTGCCCGAGCATGGCATTCTCAATCCAGATGAGATTGCCGAAAATTATATCTTTCTACATAATCAGCCCCGCAGTGCTTGGACGTTTGAAATGGATGTTCGGCCGTGGTCTGAGAAGTGGTAGGGCTTGCATGTTAAAAATTAGTGTAACTATTTAGTACTTCAACAATCTGTGGAATGCGTGTTGCGTAGAACGCCGAATCTAGCAAGCGGATACTTTTACGTTTTACGAAACACGCTTTCTGGTGAAAATTTCGGTGCCTGCTGAATAATTACCAACCATTTAGTTAAAAACACAAAGAGGTTCCCCCATGAGTAAAACAATCGACTTTTATTATGATTACGGCTCTCCGGCCGCGTATTTGGCTTGGTCGCAAATTTATGATATTGCAGAAAAACATAGCGCAACCGTTGTGCGTAAACCGGCTTTGCTGGGCGGCATTTTTAAAGAAACCGGAAACCGGCCTCCTGTTTCTGTTCCCGCCAAAGGGAAATATATGTTTCACGATTTGGTCCGTTATTCTAAAAAGTACGGAGTCGATTGGCAGATGAATTCAGCGTTTCCCATCAACACGATTTATCTAATGCGGGGGGCTCTTTACGCGCAAAAAGAGGGATTTATCGAAGCTTATGATGAGGCCTGTTTTAATGCAGTTTGGCGCGATAATAAAAATATGGGTGATCCTGAAGTTGTCGCACAGGTGTTTGCCGAAGCTGGATTCGATACGGAGGCGATTGGTGCCAGCATGCAAGACCCAGAGATTAAAAAGCAGCTTTTTGCGGTAACGGCCGAAGCGGTTGAAAACGGCCTGTTTGGGATGCCATCGTTTATTGTTGATGGTGAACTCTACTGGGGACAAGATCGGCTCGATTGGGTTGAAGAAGCCATCGCTTAAAAACCTGAATGATTATTGAACTAAACGGAAAACGGCCGCAGGTAGCAGACAATGTCTTTATCGCCCCTAATGCGACTGTGATTGGAGACGTCGTCTTGGAAGAAGGCTCAAGCGTATGGTTTGGGGCTGTTATTCGGGGGGACTCTGGGCAGATTAGGGTCGGCTCTGGAACCAGTGTGCAGGACAATGCGGTTTTGCACGTAAACGGCCGCTTCGACACCATCATCGGCGCAAATGTGGTGATTGGTCATGCAGCTGTTTTAGAAGGCTGCGCGGTTGCTGATGGGGTTTTGATTGGTATGAACGCCACCGTTTTGGAAGGGGCCTCGATCGGTGAGCAGAGTGCCATCGCGGCCGGTGCTGTGGTGCGAGAGAATCAACAAATCCCGGCCGGAGTTTTGGTTGCTGGTGTGCCTGCCAAAGTGCGAGGCGATCTGTCAGAAGATGTAAAAGCACGTATCGCTCGGGCTCCGGGCAACTATCGAAAAGCGTCGGCTTTTTATCAAGAATCGATGGTGATCCTTGAGGATCGGTAGTTATTTTAGGTGCCAGAAGTTGCATTAAAAAACGTATTGTGTGCTGCGTTAAACTTGCTGAGTCAGGGCTTTTACGTGCCACGCAACACGTTTGTTACCGAGTAATAAATCTATGAAATTAAAAGATATTCAAACCTATGTCACGGTGCCGCCAACAGGCATTGGAGGCTCATTTTGGGTGATTGTCAAAATCACAACTGACAATGGGATCGAAGGGATTGGAGAGTGTTACGGCATTCCGGTTTCAGGCGATATCGCTTGTCAAATGGTTGAAGACACCTTTGAGCGCTTTATTGCGGGTGAAGATCCGCACAACGTCGAAACGATGTTCCGGCGGGTCTATTCAGCCGGTTTTACCCAGCGGCCGGACATTAGCATGATGGGGGTTTTCAGCGGTATCGAAATAGCCGTTTGGGACATTTTGGGTAAAGCACACGGGGTTCCCGTTTATCAGCTGCTGGGGGGCAAATTTCATGAACGGCTGCGTACCTACACCTATCTTTATCCGTTAGATGTGGATGAAAACGGCATGCCGCTGCCCGGTGCGGGTGATGTGTATCATGACGGAGATGCGGCGGCCGAGGCTGCCCTGCGTTATTTAGAGATGGGCTTTACAGCGGTCAAGCAAGATCCGGCCGGGCCTTATAGTTTTCAGGGTGGACGTGAGCTTTCGCTGCACGAGTTGTCGCGTAGTGAATATAGTGTCAAGCGGATTCGAGAGGCTGTGGGAGACAATGCGGACATCCTGTTTGGCACCCACGGACAGTGCACCACATCTTCGGCCGTTCGTTTGGCTAAACGGATTGAAAAATATGATCCACTTTGGTTCGAAGAGCCAACACCGCCTGACCAATTAAGCACGCTTCGCCGGGTTGTCGAGTCTACCTCTATCCCGATTTCTACCGGCGAGCGGTTAACGACCCGGCTTGAATTCCACGAGGCGCTAAAGGCTGGCGTTGCGATTTTGCAACCGGATATCGGACGGAGCGGGGGAATTTGGGAAACAAAGAAGATTGCGACGCTGGCTGAACTGTACAATGCTCAGGTGGCACCGCACATTTATTGTGGCCCCATCGCCCATGCGGCCGCGACCCACTTGGCTTTTAGCTGTCCAAATTTCTTGATTTTGGAAACCATCCAAACAGATTTTCATGACAACATTTTGCATAAGCCGCTGGCTTGGGATCGCGGGTTTATGTTGCCGCCCACGGAGCCTGGGTTGGGTATCGAACTCAACGAAGAAGTTGTGCTGGCCCATCCATACAAAACCGGCGGCCGACTGCATTTAGAAATGTGCCAAGCCGTTCTGCCTTCTGATAATTCGAAAATAATCACGGAGCTTTAGGACCCGATGAATTGGTTGCGCCGACTTGTCAGCGCCGTTGTGGTTTGCGTGTTTCTGGTTGGTCTAACAGCATGTTCGTTACAGTCACCTGCACCAGCGCAAGAGCCGCTGGTGATCGCGCTGTTGGAACGGGAGCAACGGTCTGACGATGGGCTGCCACCTGAACTTGTTGGGCAGTTGGACCCCGCTTCTGTGCGTTTGATCGACAAGCGGAATAGCCGCACCTATTGGGCCGCGCGAAACCGGACGGGTGAAATCTGTTTGATTGTGGGGTTCAATATCGGCCGGCCGGATTTTATTTCAGGGATCGGGTGTGCTCCGGACGAAGTTGTTCAGCAGGAAGGGATGACGGTTGCCATTCGTAGCGGCACCCATTTCACATCAGCGATTTTTGTCCCTGATGGGTATACCCATTCCTTGGTTGAAACGTTCCCCGGTAACTTTGTGGCAACAAATCTAGTTGGCTTTGACAGCCGGGAGAGCATGGCGTCTGCGATTGGGGATCAGCAGCAGGTTGTCGTACCTTCTGATGATTCTTTGCTGCCAAGCCTGACCGTCCAAATTTTACGCTAGGCTACGGTTCTGGCAGTTCAAAAAATAGCGGCTCTATTTCTGCTAAGCAGCCTGTGTCGGGAGCTGTAGGGGTTTCAAAAAAGCGATCCATCAACCCGATAGCGCACCCGTTTTGGGCAACGAGTGAATGGCCATCTCCGGGTAATTCAACCAAATATCCGTTGCTTAAACTGTCAACGGTTAGTTGTCCCCATTCAGGTGGGGTAGAAGGATCAAACTCACCGACTAAGACCAAAGTTGGTATTTCTGAAAAGACCGGCTCGTCTACAAAGTCATCGGCCGACCCCACATCCCAAATGTCACAGGTTGTGAAGGTGTCAATTGTGGTTCCAAACAGCCCATAATACACTTGGTCGGGGACCTCTTGGGCCGCTTTTTCATCTGCGGCGATGAAGCTTGCAAAGGCAAATTCGTCATGACACATCACAGAATTGTACATGCCAACCGCATCTCCGTCTGTCTCGCCATCGGCAATCATGCCTTGACGCAATGAGCTTAGCATGAGCTGTGAAGGGCCCATTCCGAATAGCTCCGGTTCGAGCTCAAAAAACAGATCTAAATCGCCATCGGCCGCTTGATTGATAAGGAGAGGGATCAAGAAAATGTAGTTCGAACCACCAAACATCATTTGCTGGACGACCGCAACCAAATCGTCTCCATAAACATCTTCGATCGGTTCCTCATTCATTAAATCAACCGTATCTAAAAACAGTTGCTCTAAATCTGGATATGCGGCTACGCAGGCTGAATCATCGGCGCAAGCTTCAAACAGCCGTTCAAAGCGGTTCCAGGCCAGCCCTGCTTCTGTTTCGGCCGGATTGGCGTTTGGTGGAAACGGGGAGTCTAGGACCACGCTCCGCACACCATCTGGATGATCCCGCATCACGGCCAACGCCAGCCGCGTGCCGTAAGATATGCCGAGCAGATTGTATTGATCATGTCCGAGCGTTTGGGCCAAATCTGCAACATCAGCGGCGTTTTCAACCGTGTTGTACGCGGCTAAATCGATCCCGGCCGCTTCTAAGTCTGCTTTGCAGTTTCGGGCGATATCTTCAGCACTGAAATTACCCGTTGTGTCACAATCAAGTTCTGGAATCGAATATCCGGTTCCCCGCTGGTCAAACAAAATCAGGTCACGGTTTTGGGTAAAGCCGTACTGTGCCCAGCCATCAGGATCATCTTCAAAGCCACTAATTGCGCTTCCTCCCGGGCCGCCCTCTAAATATATGACAGGGTCTGGGGCGGGATTGCCGCTATCGGCCGGTAAAATCAGCACCGCTAGCTGGATCATTTGGCTTCCCTCAACCTCTCGATTTTCTGGGACAAAAAGCGTGCCACACCTTAATGAATATCGGTTGACCAACGCCGCATCAACAGGGCATGTCCCATCTTGAAAGAACGAGGGGCCACCCGCAACCAGACCGCTTTCAGTTGCCAAGCTATCCAACGCTACGCCGTCCATAGAAACAGATGCACCACCCGATTCAGATTCTACTGCGGCCGTTGGCTCTAATTCTGGGATTGGGGTGATTGTGGGTTCAAAAACTTCCACTTCCTCTATTTCAACAAATTCAGTTGGTTCAGGCTCAAACTCTGATTCTGCTGGCTCGTCATCATAAAACTCCTCATCCTCTGCGGCCGGTGCACAGCCTAAAGAGGCAAGCAAAAGTCCGGCCGTTAATGCGAATGTGAGAATGAATAAATACGGTGAACGGAGTTTTAATATCGTCATGGGTTTGCTTGTCCTAATGTTTATGGTTGGATGAGTTGCACAGACCCCACGATTATAGACTAAGGTTGATGGTTAAAAACAAAAAGGTCTTTGAACCGTAGCTCAAAGACCTTTTTGCTGAGATTGCCTTAAGATTTTACTTCACACTGGCTAGCGAAATGGGGACTGTTTCTTAATAGTCACTAGCTCTTGATTCCGTTTAAATGCAGCGATTTTCGCCTCTTTTAACATTTCAGCCAGTTTTTCAGGTGAGGCGATTAGCGTTGCTTTTGAATCCTGATCAACATCTGCAAAGAGTGGCGCGATTAGTAAGGCGCATGCACCCCACATCACGACTTCTTTGGGCAATCCTTTGTCGATCTGCTTGATCATCCCGACATGTTTTTTGTTTAGATAGATATTCCCTTTCAGGTCCATCGAATATCCAAGCTGTGCGATTTCGCCCGAAAACTTGCCTTGGGTTGTGACGGTGCCAAGAGTTGAACCTGACTGGGCCTTGATCTTGCCATCGCCAAAGATTTTACCAATTTGATTGCCTAATAAATCTACGACTTCACCGTTTGCATGCACAGTTCCCACTTTGTTTGTGCTCGGCTCCGTGGAGTACACTTCGAAACTCATTCATTGCTCCTGATAGGTTGTAAGTCAGACTTCAACCGTAAGTCATCAAGCTTAAGGCGGTGCTTAATGGGGTTGCTCAGGAGCGCAGGATTTTAGGATGTTTCGTCGTTATTTGTCAGGGTTTTCCGTTTTCGATCGAAAAATGCCTGTTTGCGCAGCTCTGCATAATTTTCGAGCGCTTGAACCGTGGGCATGCGAACAGTTTTGACCTCAGACTGACTAGGGGCAACTGGTTTTTCAATCAGTTGGACAGGCAGGTCTTTTGTGATCGGTATTTCGATGGGGTTTGGGGGCAAAGCGGCCGGTTGATTTTGACCCAAAGTAAATAACTCATTGGGGTCGGCCGGCATGTTGGCTGCAGAAAGTCGGGTTGTGGGAACTTGGTTTACATATTGCCTTTGCACTGGCGGCGCCGCGGTGGGTGGTGGAGCCGGTATTTGAGTCAATGCATTCGGTTCTTTTTTCTTTTTCTCTTTGGCCACCAAAGTTTCGGTGTTGTAGAAAAATAGCGCACAAGATCCCCAATAAGCATATTTTTCAGGAATCCCTTTGTCTGTTTGTTTAACTGCTCCGACCGTCACGTTCCCTTTTAAAACATGACCTTTGCGGCTAACTTTGAACTCTTTTAGATCAAGAATGTCGCTAGAAATCCGGCCGTCGCCGGTCACAATGCCCAACAAAAGCCCGCTGCTGGTACGAATTCGCCCATCTACTGAAATACTTCCAATGTACACACCGCTCGTCGCATAAATCTCTCCGTTTGTTTTTATTTGCCCCACTTTTTCTGTCACAGGTCTCATCGAAAATATTGTATAAGTCATAAAGTCTCGTAGTTGCTTTTCCAGTAATAAATCGTCAAGCCATCTTAACAAGGATTACTGCCCTATGTGTAGGGGGGGACACAACCAAAATGAGTACCTTTGAACATCTTGCACCTAAGTCATGTGGTCCTAATTTCTTATTTAATCACCTAATTGGGCGCGTAGGATGGCTTTCGAGCTGATTGCTCGATGTTGGCATGACCATCGTAACCCCATTCCGTCCCAGCAGTTGAATGCGCTCCAGTTCAAGTAGCCGATCCATCTCTTCGGCCGAAAATGTGCTGACCACTTTGTGAAGCCGCTCTAGAATTCTCGCTTCTTGATCGGCCAGAAGTTCCCGCTCATGCGCGGCTTCTAGCGACTCACGCACGTGGCGTGGAAGCTGGATGTTATGAATCAAGACTTCGCCTACTTTGATCCCTTTATCTTCTAACTTAATACGGCAAATTTGTTTGATCTGGCGTTCTAAGCGTTTGATTGAACCTTGAGCCGTTAAGTCTTGTGGGGTTAGGTTGCCGACCACATGTTGGAGCGCGGCCGTAATCCGTTTTTGTAACATCCCATCTAACGACCCTTTAAACGCACGGGCCATATTGGTGAGGTGGTTTTGGCTGATTTTGGTCGGCCGTATCGCGTAGCTTAGCTGCCAACTGACCTTGATGGGGATTCCACCGTTTGTTTGAATCCCTTCACTTGTTGCTTTGACTGATTGAGAGTTTAGCGGAAGCTTTTTTGCAACTTCCTCGGTCAGCGGGTCGATCCAATGCCGGCCGGGGCTTAAGAAGCGGGCGAAGTTGCCCGTTTGTTTATTTACGACCAAGGCTGTTTCAAGCTCGCCCAGCGTGAGCGTTGCTCGCTGCGACAGGGTGAATGCGGCACCGGCCGCGCCTGCGAGGATGATGAGTCCTAAAAAAGGGATCCAGCCCAGATTAATGCCAACGATAAGGCTTGCCCCAAGCCCGGTTCCAAGAAGAATGATTTTCCACATAACAATGCCTCCGAAAATGCCTCCGAAATAATAGTGTTCAATCTACACTATGTAGATGTCGAGCATGATAGTGTAATTTGTACACAATGTCAACCCTTTGATCTGAACTTTGAAATGTAGGTTGGTTTACCCGCCAAATTGGCAGACAATATGCTAATCAAATTTAAGTGGAGAAATTATGACAAAATCAACTAAGCCACAACTTGGCACGCAGTCTGTATGGGGTGGAGAAGAACAGTATTTATTGCAGGGGGCTACTCAGGTGCCGGTTGTTCACAGTGTATCGTTTGGCTATCACGACATGGATGAATGGATGGATGTTGCTTTGGGGAAAAAGCCCGGACATATTTACGGCCGTAACACAAATCCAACCGTCGATGCATTTGAAGAAAAAATCCGTTTGTTAGAAGGGGCAGAAGCTGCAACAAGCGCATCAACCGGTATGGGGATTATTAGCAGTACCTTGTTTGCGCTTTTAAAACCGGGGCAGCGAGTGGTGAGTGTCAAAGACACATATGGCGGCACCAATGTGATTTTTCAAGAGTTTCTGCCCAAATTCAATATCGATGTCACGCTGTGCGACACCACTGATCACGACCAGATCAAGCGTGAAATCGCTAAGGGATGTGATGTTGTCTATCTTGAGAGTCCAACCAATCCCACAACCAAAGTGGTTAACATTGCGGAGCTGGCGAAGGCGGGCAAAGCGGCCGGTGCGACGGTAATTGTCGATAACACGTTTGCAACCCCGATTAACCAAAACCCGATTAGTTTGGGGGCGGATTTGGTTTTGCACAGCGCAACTAAATTCTTGGGCGGTCACGCAGATGCGTTGGGCGGAGTGATCTGCGGCCGTAAAGATCTCATCCATGAGGTGTATCACTATCGTGAGATCAATGGGGCCACCTTGCACCCGATGGCGGCTTATTTACTGTTGCGCGGTATGAAAACGCTGGAGTTGCGGATTCGTCAACAGAATTCAAGCGCGCTGCAGGTTGCTCAGTTTTTGGAAGGACATTCGGCCGTGGAACGGGTCTTCTATCCTGGATTAGAGTCGCACGATGGACATGAGATTGCGAGTGAGCAAATGCGCGGATTTGGTGGGATGTTAAGTTTTATGCTGAAGGAAAATAGCTTTGATGCGGTTCGAAAATTTGTCCCTCGGGTTAAGTTTGCACATGCGGCCGCAAATCTAGGCTCGGTCGAAACGATCATCGGGCCACCGGCAACAACCAGCCATGTTGAATGTACGGCCGAAGAACGCGCGGCAATGGGCATCCCCGAGAGTTTGATCCGCTATTCAACCGGCATTGAAAATGTAGAAGATCTGATTTCTGATCTGGATCAGGCGCTCGAGATTTTTAAATAGTAGATGGGAGGGAGCCTGTCATTGTTTAGCAGAAAATCTTAGACTCTACGTCTCACAATAGCCGAAAACACAATAAATCAAAATGGAGCCTGTATCTTCCTGTTCTTGGGAGGGTCTGTACTTGCCTGCTTTACCTTAAATGATACCTCTCTCGACGGGGAGGAATAAGTTTCCCTTGCCTAGCTAAAACAGCACAGGCTGACGTTTTTTTATCAGATTATGCAAGGATGCTCCTGATTTGTGCATTCAATTCAGCGAATTTGGTGGGTAAAATGCATTGAGTTGATAGATCAAGCAATTGTTTGATTATTGGTAAAAGGACGTTGAGAAAAGCAATTAAAGAAACTGATGAAAACAAAGATTAATAGTGAACTGTACGAACTAGATCCTCATCCGCTAGACACAGCGGTGGATGTCATTCGTGAGCAGGCCGGTTTAACCGGCACAAAAATGGCTTGCGGTGGTGGAATATGTGGCGCATGTACTGTATTGGTAGATGGGGTTCCGATGGCAAGTTGCCTGATGCCGGCCAATCACATGGAAGGCAAAGAGATTCAGACGATCGAGGCGCACGGCCGCGAAAATCTGCATCCGGTCCAGCGGGCCTTTATGGCCAACGAAGGGCTACAGTGTGGTTTTTGCACCCCTGGCTTTGTAAATGAGGGGATCGCTTTTTATGACAGATGGCGAGCCGAACATGGCAAAACCCGGCCGTCTCACCATGAGATTGCGTTGGCGATGGGTGGTCACCTGTGCCGCTGTGCCGC
>JAHDEN010000324.1 GCA_020628815.1 Chloroflexota bacterium
AAATCATCAACTATTCAACCAAAGCCTTTGTAGAACTTGAGCTAAGCTTTTTTGTCGACTTCTCGGCCGATCTAGAAGAGGCGGTTGCTATTTTGCAAGATGCCGCTGACGCCAGCCCGTACACCGTCGATGAGCCAAGATCCGCCGCACATGTCTTCAAAATGCATCAGGCTTCCGTTGAGCTGATGCTGGAGGCCAACATCTTGCCCCAAAACCGGGAAAACGCGACCTTTGACCTTAACAATCGGGTCATGGTTGGGTTGCAAAAGCAAGGTATCACCATGCCACAACAGCGTTGGACACAAGCTCCCACCCTATAACCCTAGGACTTTCGCTTCATACGCGTTCAGCAACTGCGAGATCACCCTTCGACAAGGGCCAATCGCAGATTGGCTTGTAAGCGAAGCGACGGTGCCAACAAGTTGGCCTTAGCAGAACGCAGTTCTGCGCGTAAGCGAAGCGACGCTCAGGGTCCCCTGCAAGCGAAAGTCCTATGTAGATAAAAGTTGGTCAACTCAATCTGAAGGCAATTTGCCTTCAATATCAGATAATCTGTTTTCAATCTCATACATGCGGTTACTAATTTCAGCAAACCGCTGCTTGACTGAAATCAATTCGTCTGTCAATCGGCGTTCTAAATCAGATATTTCGTCACGTGTCTTATTTAACCTGTCATGCATTTCTGATCGTGTATTTACCATTTGCCCAATCATTAAATTTTCCAAACTTTTAGAGGCCCCCCTTGGTATAGCTCGTTCTTCTCTGGCTATTTTTGGAGCAAAAAAATGTGGTTTGAAGTGAGGTTTTAGTATTTGGATATTATTAGTTTCATCTACCCAAAAAGTGACATGACCACAGCTTGCACATATAAATCTGTCCAAGTGTACAGATTTGTCACGGGTCAACCAGCGAATTAGCACACTCTTTTTGACATGCGGCCAACGCTCATTTCCTTTAAAAATCAAAATGTCATCTTTTCCACATTTACTACAAAACCTTGAATGTTTCATGAAGTACTCTCTCCTTATTAGTAGGGAAATTAATTTGAAAAATATTACTTAAAAAAGGAAATAGGAACAAACAAGTTTAATGATTGTTGAGTTTTGTAAACTTTTTCTCAAGTGAGATCAATCGGAGAAAATGGAGTAAAGAAATGTCAAAAGCTTTTGTTATTTGTGGCCCCCCGGCCGCCGGAAAAACCACCCACGGCCGCCAACTAGCCGCCCAACACCACGCCACCTTCCTCGATATCGACACCGTCACCGAAACGATGGTTCGTGCCGCCTTAACCGCATCCGGCCGAGACCCCAACGACCGTGATTCACCATGGTTTAAGACCCACTTTCGCCAGCCGATTTACGACACTCTCTTTACGATTGCGGCCGAGAACCTGCCTAATCAAAACGTCGTGATTGTTGGCCCCTTCACCCGCGAAACTCAAGACCCCGCTTGGCCCGATTGGTTGACGCAGCACTTGCAAGCTCCAGTCGAAATCCACTATGTAACTTGTTCCCCAGAGCTACGCCGCCAGCGCATGATCGGCCGGGGCGAGCCACGCGACCTGCCGAAACTAAAAGATTGGGACAGTTTCTTGGCCTATTATGGTGAAGAGCAACCCCCTGTTTTCCCCCATACCTTGATCAAGACCGCGTAGGAGCCGTCATCTAATTTTCATCCCTTGGCTTTTAAGAATTATGTTGGGAACAGAGTTATAAGCTTTTCGATTGTTTGTTCAATGGATAGACCCGTGTTGTCGATTTTTTGATCGAAATTATCTAAAGTAGCTTCCCAGCTGTAAAGCAGGCTGACTTCTTCATCCTTGAGCCATTGCCCCCGCCTCTGATTTCTTGTTAGGCAGGTTTTCAAAGATGGCAGTAGCAAAGCTAAATGATGATCAAAAGAGGCTAATGCGTTTTGATAGATCTTGCTACTTTCAGAAGTCACCACATCTAAAATAACCACATGCAGACCTTGAGCCGCGTATTGCTGAGCCAGCAGACAAGCGTTCTGGGCACCTAAAAATAGCTGATTTTTCCCTTCATCCCCTTCCCACGGCGCAACATGCGGATTCCTAACCATCGATCGTAGTAAATCTACATCTATGATTGCAATATTTGGAACCAAGTCGCCCAAACGATTTCCGATTGTGGTTTTGCCTGCGGCCGGTGGCCCTGTGAGCAATAGAATCATTTATTCCTTAGTTATAACTTGAATCGTTTCTCCAGAATCTAGAAAAATGGTCAAACTTGTCACGTCTACATCGTCTCCCACTTGTTTGATTTCAGCAAACAACGTGCCCGAGTTTAGTGGCCCTGAAATAGGAGCCTTATAACTTGCCGTTGTCACATTCCCATCAAGGCTGCTGCTAAATTCAGACCCCATTGTCCTTAACTCAATCGGTGTCCCAAAAACATCGGCCAATCCAGCATTTTCGTTTATAACCAGATTAACCTCATCTGTTAGAGTTGACGCGCCTCGGAAGCCGTCAATCAAAAGTGTGCCAGAGAAAACAAAAACCCCGATAAAAAGCCCAAAAACAGATAAAAAGAACCCTGCGACAAGGCATCCCAAAACCGGCCGACAAGTAAAAGCAAATTTTCCCAATCTGAACGTCATCATTCACCCCATGAATTAAAAATTTTATTCGTTACGCACTCAGTATGGCAGAGTTGCGTGGGGAAAGTACCGTTGTAAGTTAGGAGTTTGAGGTGAGTAGGGTGACCAATGCATCATAGCTGTTTTTGATGGTCACTTTTCGTTTTTCCCGGCCGCTTAGCGCTTCAACCGTCTCGCTATCATCAACCTCAATCCCAGCCGCCTGTTTGATTTCGGCCGCAAATTTGATCGGTGCCGCTGTTGCTACAATCACCGGCAAACGTCCCTCAAGGTCCAACTGATCAGCTACATGCCAACCCACGGCCGTGTGCGGGTCTAGCAAATAACCATGCTCAGCCTGCACCTGTTTCATCGTCTCCACCGTAATCGTGTCACTCACCGACATCGCTGTAAAGTGGTCGCGGAACTCTTCGTAATCGTGCCCAAACGTCTCTAAAATGCGCACAAAGTTGCTCGGATTCCCCACATCCATTGCGTTTGAGAGGGTTCGAATCGTGGTGTGTGGATCATAAACGCCTGATTCTTGGTAGCGCACGGCCGCATCATTGGCGTTGGTGGCGGCCGTAAAATGATTAAACGGCAGCCCCATTTTCATCGCAAAGATCGCCCCCGTCAGGTTGCCAAAGTTTCCGCTCGGCACAATAAACTCGATGTTGTCCTGCTGGAGTTGTGCCCATGTATAAACGTAGTAGATGATTTGGGGAATCAACCGGCCGATGCTGATTGAGTTGGCC
>JAHDEN010000109.1 GCA_020628815.1 Chloroflexota bacterium
GTCTCAGCCGTGGGAATCGACATCAATCCAGATTTGATTACGCAGGCGCAACAAAAAGCGGCCGAACGTTTGCCCAATGGGGCGATTGAGTTCCGTACGGCCGATGTGGCTGACGGGTTACCGGGGCCGCCGTTTGATGCGGCCATCTGTCTAGGCTCGACGCACGCCTTTGGCATGGGGCAGGATGCGTATCCCAATGCCATAATCGGGTTGCAGAAAGCGGTCCGGCCGCAAGGGCAACTGCTAGTTGGCGAGGGATACTGGAAACAGCATCCAGAGCATGATTACGTTGAGTTTATCGGTGACCCGGTTGGCATCTATCATACCCATGCCGAAAATGTCGGGGCGGCTGAAAAGCATGGGCTTGTGCCGCTGTACGCTACAACGGCCAATCAGGATGAGTGGGATCATTTTGAGTGGAGCCATCAGCTAAAATTTGAGCGAGATGCGGAGGGGAAGCGAGACGATCCGGCCGTGATGGAGTCACTTGAACGCAGTCGCTCATGGCGCAACGGCTATCTCCGTTGGGGACGTGATACGATGGGGTTTGGTTACTATCTGTTTGGAACCCCCGCCTAAAATTTGTAGGGGTGAAAGAAGCGGCGGCAAGACTTGGCGATACGTAACCGGTTTAGACCCGATTCTTACACCCTTGGAATACAAACATGTTTGAAATTTGCTCCGATTGCTTTGCTCAACTACCCAAGCTGCATGACATCGCCCCGACCCATCGCTATATCGGTGGGTCAGCCAGCTGTTGGGATCAGTTTTCATGGCTGAACAATGCGGGGGAGCCACCGGTCGCAGCCGGCCGGTACAACGCCTTGCTCATCGATGCTTACTGTGTACAGCACCACGGCACACCGATTCCACCCGCCATTAACTCCGTTGCCGTACACGGCATCGCCCTGTATGCCGCTTTTGAAATGGGGATGTCGCTCGACAAAGCGGTGTGGGTGCGGCAGTTTTCAACGTTTGGCGCAGATGGGAAGAAACACGGCCAATTTGTTTGGCTGACCCCGCCGGATCAGCGTGGATGTGTAACTATCAACGACATAGTCACACAGCCAACGCCTGAGGTTCGGGCCAAGATGCTAGACAACTATGTGCTGGATGTATGGGCTACGTGGAAAGCGGTACACTTAAATACATTTGCTGATTGGTATGAACAGTTTGCTACTTCATGAAAACTTAATTGTTATCGATCGAAAGTATGAATCAATAGAGATTAATAAATCAGTTTAGTTAATATGTCGTTTATCTAAACCCTGTTTTTTTTGTTCAACCTACTTGCATAATTATATTTTTGGTTGGTGATTTATAAAGCTGGCAAAACATTCGAACCAACAAGGCTAAACATATTGGTATGGATTCTTAAATTTGTTAAAATCTTAATAAATCCTTCAATGGTTGAATTATTAAGTCCTTATTTATGGGCTAGGTAACATCATGTAAATTTGAAGGCTACTTGATTTCCCCTATAAACAAAATTGAGGTTAAAAAAAATGCCTGCTTCAAGCGTACCAATTCGAGTTTTCTGTAGCTATGCTCATGCTGATGAAAATTTTCGTCAAGCATTTGAAACCCATGTTTCAATTCTAAAGCAAGATGGCTTAATTTCTACATGGTCCGACCATATGATTTCAGCCGGGCAGGATTGGAATAAAAAGATTCAAGAAGAACTTAATCAAGCAAATATAATTTTGTTTTTTGTAAGCGCAGATTTACTTTCATCAAAATATGTTCAAAAGTACGAAATGCCTCTGGCAATTGCAAAAAACAAAATGGGTAAAGCAAAACTCATCTCGATTATTGTTAGGGCTTGTGATTGGCAAAACTCATCTTTACGTCAATTTCAATCTCTTCCACAAGGGGGGAAACCTATTAATGGATGGGAAAATCGTGATGAGGCATGGCTCGAGGTAGTTGAGGGACTACGCCAAGTTGTCAACGCTGAAAATAATGGAATCAAATTCGAAAATAGTAAACTTCAAAACCATCCTCAGATAGATGTGGGGCATAGAGAATTTATTAGCTATATCGGTTCACTGTACGAGAGTTTAGATTTTCGAATTAAATATAACGAAAGAATTAAAGATGTAAATATCGACATATTGGCAAACAAAATCATTCCCGGAATTCGAAGACAAAAATTAGCAATAATATGTGATTCTAGCTCAGATTCGAATTTAATTGAAGACAAAGCTTTTGCCTCAGGGTCTACATTTGGCGCATTGCTACAAGAGGGATCAATTACCGAAGTCATAATAGTATCCAAATATTCAAAATTAAATTGGACTGAACCTAAGAATCTACCTTCTTATCTTTCTACCATTTCTGTTTCAGAGTTAGAAAATCATCTTTTCCAATTAGGTGATGTTTTCAGTCAGGAATTGGAAGAATACGAGCAAAAAAAAATCTTTAAATCTTATGTTTCGGTAAGTGGAACCGTTCAAATGGGTTTTAAGCATAGGTATAGTAGTGAAGGAAATCGTGTTCAAGATTACATGTTTGATGAGGGTCTAAACAATGAAATTGAACTGTTAGAGGTGCCTAGTGTTCAAGAGTACATATTGGAAAAATATGCGGAGAAAGACATTGGTTTGTTTATTGTGTTGGCAGATTTTGGTGCAGGAAAAACAACTTTAATCGAAAGACTGAAATACGAAATCCTTCGACAATATGTTGAAGGAACTAGCACACTAAAACCACTTTTAATACATCTGAAAGAGTATTTTGAATATGAGAGTCTTGACATTTTGATCGAGCGTACGATACGCAGAGAATATAGAAAAGATATTCCTATTGATCTCTTTTGGCAGCAAGCTTCGGCGGGGGAATTTTTTATAATGCTTGATGGTTTTGATGAAATGGCACCCAAATCTAGTTTAGAGCATAGAGCAGAATTATTTGCAATTCTTTCCCGACTATTTGTACAACCATGCCCAACGATCTTGTCTTGCCGCCCAGCCTATTTTGTATCTGACAAAGATTACGAAGAGGCCTTAAGAAATATTAACTTGAAAACCGTTGGGATAAAACCTTCTACCCAATTAAGTGCAAGCCAAACATTTCGTAAAGCAAGAGATGTTTATTCTGATTTACGTGAGCATCTCTATGATCAGTTCATTAAGCCGGAAGAGATAAGACCAATATCAACCTCATTAATGCGAACGATTCATTTGTCCACTTTTAGCCCGGACCAGATCGTTAGTTTTCTATCGAAATTTGACGATCAGTTTCAAAGAAAATTGGGTGGAGAGATAAATTCCCAGAAAGTTAAGGAATTCCTATATTCTGTTTATGATATTAGAGATCTTATGAAGAGGCCTATACTCCTGGATATGATTGTGGAGACTGTTTTAAGGGGGGCAATTGATGTATCAAACCAAAATCTGGAAATGGGACCATCTTCTCTATATGAGATTTACACGGATATGCAATTTGATAGAGATTGGCAAAAAGGTAAAGTAAGACAGGAGTTTTTAACTAAAGAGGAGCGAAGGTATTTCTCACAAGCAATTGCATTAACGATGTTAAAAGAAGGATCTCTTCAGGTTAGCTATGATGCAATCAACGAGGTTGTTCGTGCTAATGATGCAATTTACGAGCGTTTGGGTGGGCCATTTAATAACTCAACTGAAGAAGAAATTGCGAATGATATTAGAGTTTGCACATTTCTGACTAGGCAAGCAGACGAGCTTTTCCGTTTTGTCCACAAGTCTTTTATGGAATATTTTGTAGCTAGCCATTTAAGAGGTGTTATCACAGAGCGTCTGGATGAGCCTATATTAAAAGAGCGTCTTCCAAAGGAAGTTCTTTATTTTTGGGGTGGGTTTGGATTCTTAGATGCGGCATTTCGGAACTCTCTTTACTCAATTTTAAAACGTCGTGGTTATCAACATATCGATCAAAACCACTTGATTTTTAGAAGAAATATTTGCTGTGCAATCTTATATAGCTCAAGTAATTTAAAAAATTTAAATATAGCAAAAGGAATCGTTGATTCTATAGAATTGAAAGGTACTGTAATTTCGGATTGCAATTTTCGAGAGTGGGAATTTAAAGATGTAATTTTTCAAAATGTACAATTGCAAAAATCTGCAGTAAAAGACTCTGTCATTATAGAATGTGATATTCAGAAATTTAAAGTATTAGGAGGGGTTTTTGAGTGCTCGCTAAATAAAGTGTCTGCAACTGATTTAGATTTTAGTAATGCTGAAACGAGACTTATAACTGCAGATTCAAAAATATTTGGATTACGGATTTCAGATTGCAATATGCATTGGCACGGGAACCTAAACTTGCAAGGATTGGATATTGAGGGCAGTCAAATAAATCTCCTACTTAATGGGGGCGTAATTTCAGAAGGTACAGTTCTAGGTGGAAAATTTTTAATTGAATCGCGCAATCTGAGAATGACAAACCTGAACTTTAAATCCGGGGAGATTACAATTTCTCAAGTAGGAGTAATGAAGAATTGTGAGTTCGCTCATACGAGAATCTTAATAAAAAATAATTCGATAGGTGAAGGTTTACAAAAATGTATATTTAAAAGCTGTCTCCTAGAAATCCCAGTAAGCGTTGGTCAATCAATTAATCACCCAGTTATGTTATCAAACTTTGACATATCAAATTCGCTACTATTAGGATTATTGATCGATACAAATACAGTAAATTTGAACGATACCATAAAAGGAAACTTAAAAAATAAGATTACAAATAGTAAAGGGTTTGTATTGACAGGAAAAAAAATAAATGATGGTCAAAATAAATTTTGGAGGAGAATTATAGGAGGTGATGGGAGCGAGTTATTTTTACTATGGAAGAGTGCAATAGTTGATGATGATCAAATTATTGATCGGCACATCTGGCAACTAAATGAAGATGTTATTGAAAGGTGCATTCATGATGGGGTTCCCAACGATATTGCAGACATTTTGTTACAGATACGGACTCAAGAAGTAAGCACCAAAATTGAAGCTCTTATACTTAAAAGTATTCCACGGATTTCTAGGACTCAGCAAATTAATATTATCAACCTTGTCCAAGATGCTTTAGAGAAAGGAAAGTTGGTTAAGTCAGATCTACTTGATATATCCAATTTAGTTATGTACAGGTTAGTCTTTGATCAATTCTTCCATCATATATATTCTGATAAGCTGCTGAAAAAGGACTTGATTTCATTCTTGTTAATGAGATTGTTGGAGCAAAACAATAATGTTGGCAATGACAATTTAGTTGAAGATGAAATTGCTCTTCTAGAGTCATCAGATTCTATCGAAGAGGTACTCATAGGATATGATTTATCTAAAACTTCAAAAGATCTGCTAATAGATGCGGGAGTTCGAGAGGAAACAATAGAATTAATTCAAGAGTATAAACATTTGAAATTGGATGAAACACTTTCGAAAATTCAAAATCAAATGATCACTCGATTCAGGTTATTAGTATTAGAAGATTTATTATCGTCAAAATCATTAAAAGTTTCGTCAAAATGCATAACGATGCTTCAATCATCTGGTGTTATAAAAGACAGTACAATTCATGGTTTAATCAGGCTAGCTGACACTGATTTTTATGACTCTCAGGAATCATTCACTAACTTATTAATCTCAGGCTACTCTGATACATTGCTTCAAGCTGAAGACTTTAAAAAATTTGGTGATACTATTCTTAATGTTGCAAAGTTTGATGTGAGGGACATAGTAATTGAAGTTTTACAAGATACATTTTCGATGGATGCAGAATCGTATTTAAACAATATCACCAGATTTGAATTATCTGAATGGTCTTATCAAAAAATGCGGAAGTCTGGAGTCCCAGAAAGGGTAGTTAAAAAGCTAAGGAGGCTACCTGAAACAGAGTATTTAGGTAAAGAAAATTTTCTCGAAACTATCAATCAGCAATTAGCAACGAGGGATATACAAAGCTTCTTTGATATTATGCTCGTTGCTTGCAAGAAGTGTTCATCAAGTTTTTAATAAATTATAATTAAATTCCAATTTTGTTTTGATTTAATCAATCATCAAACTAAGTTTTAAAGTGAAGTAAGATTCATATCATTGATTTTACACGTCCGCATAGCCAGACTGTTCAAGGTACTCCGTGTACCCGCCCGCATACTCCGTTAGCTCACCCTCACGAATCTCAATTGTGCGATCCACCACCCGATCCAAAAAGTAGCGATCATGGGAAATCACCACCACGGTGCCTACAAACTCGGCCAGCGCCTCTTCCAGCACCTCAATCGAGCCGATGTCTAAATTGTTGGTTGGCTCATCTAACATCAGCAGATTGGGTTTGCCCAGAACCAGTTTGGCCAACTGCAAACGGCTTTTCTCCCCACCGCTAAGCGTTTTGATTTGGCTGCGAGCCTGCTCATAGCTAAACAGATAGTTGTGCAAAATTGAGACGGCTAGATCTTCGCTAATCGGGGCGGTAGCACGTAGCTCGTCGATCATCGTGTTGTTGTAGTTGAGCGTTTCTTGCTCTTGGGCGTAGTAACCGATGTTGGTGCTCGGCCCGACTTTGACCTGACCTTCTTTCTTAAACCCGGCCGGCAATCGGTTTTCCTCACCCTGCCGAATCGTTTTAAACAACATCGATTTGCCGACACCGTTGGGGCCAACCACACCCACCCGTTCGCCGTGATAAATCGTCGCATCCAAGCCCAACCACAGCGGATTGCCGTTGGGCAACTCCATCCCCAATTCGATGAGCTGAATCGCCTTTTTACTGCCACGGTAGCCGCCTAGCTCAAGCCCCATGTCCCGCGCATCAACTACTTTGTCTACCCGATCCATCCGGTCTAACATTTTTTTACGATGGCGTGCCTTGCGGGCAAATTTTTCATCATCGTATTGCTTGGCCCACAGCTCAAAGCGTTTGAGTGCTTCTTCTAGCGCGGCGATCTCTTTTTGTTGGGCTGCAAACGCCTGCATCTGTTTTAGGCGGCGATGTTCCCGCTCGGCCGCATATTCGGTGTAGTTCCCTTTGTACATCTCGATTTTGCCGTTTTCTAGCTCAGCGATGTGGGTTACCGTTTCGTCAAGCAGATAGCGGTCGTGCGAGATCATAACCACTGCACCAGGGTATTTGGCTAACAGTTTTTCAAGGTCCCGTTTGGCGGGTACGTCTAAATGATTGTCTGGCTCATCGAGCAGTAGCAGGCGGGGCTGTTGCACAATTAGCTTGGCAAGCAGTACCAGTTTCTTTTGCCCGCCACTCAGCACCTCGGCCGGTTTTTGCCAATGCTCCTGACCCAATCCCACAGAAAGCAACGCGGCCTCAACATTATTGGCGTAGCGTGGGCCGTCCATCTGGTCAAATTTTTCTGTGAGTTTGTCGTACTCACTCATCACTTGGGCCAGCTTGTCCCCGTCCTCATACACGGCCGGGTCAGCCATTTTCCCCTCTAAATCACGCATTTGCTGTTCAAGCTCTGCGATTTCTGGCCGGGCGTTCAGCGCCTCTTCGAGCAATGTGCGGCCGGTGTTTAGCTCTGGCTCCTGCTCTAGCCGACCCATCGTCAGCTTTGACACTTTAAAAATGTTGCCGCTGTCTTGCTGTAATTCCCCCGCCATGATTTTCATGAGGGTTGACTTGCCGGTTCCGTTCAGCCCAACAAAACCGATCCGCTGGCCGTCTTGCACCTCAAAGTTTAGATCGTTAAACAGCAAGCGGGTGGTGTATTGGAATTTAATTTTGTCGAGGTTGAGCAGAATTTCAGCCATGTAGGGATTTTAGCACGTTGCGATGTAGTCTGCTGAAGGAAAATCTGACGACGGTGAATTGCAAAACAGGCTCCCCCGACTTTTGACTAAGCTGAGATTTGCCTGTCTGGAGAAGCGATCGCGTAGAAGCTCATGATGCGGTGGAGCATTTGCTGAACCGAGATCCAGACCATGAGCTCAATATTATTCTCTGGGGACAGGTGGCTGGCGGCGTGTTCAACCAAAAGCGTATCTAAATTGGCCGGGCTAGGCGCTGCGGCCCGTGCCAAAACCAAACAGGCAGCATCTCGTTGTGTGAGCAGATTGGACGCGGTCAATTGATGCATTGTCTGTTTCACATCATCGGCCGATTCGAACTCGCTACGCATGCCCAATTGCTTAACCTGATCGAGCAGCTTGTTATCTAAGCTTGGGGCGTGATGTTTGGCCAAAAACTCGTTTTCGGCCGCCAATGCGTAATTACCAACCAAAGTTCCATACAGCACACCGCTCAGCGCTTTGACCGGCAAGCCGATGGTCGTTGTTTCTGTGCTCAAGTTGTCGCGCAGAACGGCCGTGTAGGCCCGAACAACCCGCTTGCTGCTCAATTTTCTGAGCACCGGGAAGTTATGGCCTGTGTGGTCGCGCAAATAACTACCCACTTCGGGCCATCGATTTGGAACCCTTTTTAACCACTGTCGCTCGATGTTTATCGCACCGGGAGCTAATTTGATCACCTCCCAATAGGTGCGCAGGCTGTCGGTAGCGGGCAGATGAGATTCAGACGGCATCGCATCGGCCGAACGTAAATGTTTGCCTGGGTTCCAGTCAGTCGGGGTTAAAAGGTCACCCACATCTGTCAGCGATTCAACTTCGAGCTCAACGCCGACTGCGTCCATAAATTTGTTGAGGAAGCCCATCATCCCTACACCCAGCATGATCCACTCTACATCGGCCGGTGAAAAGTAGCGGTTCATTTCATCGATGTGGCTTTTGGTGAGATCGGCCGGAATATGGGATAGCGCTTCGGCCATTGCCACAACGGCCGCTTCCCGTGGCTCACGATTACCAATAATCGCATCTGGTGTGGCCCCACGCCGGAGGGCAAAACTGCAGGTGTGGGCGGTGCAATAAGCGCAGCTGGCGGCCGCGCTAGACGCATACATTCCCAACCCGACCATGTCTTTGGGAGCACCCATCCCCCACAGTGAAAACGGGAGATTGAGCGAATTGGGAACAATGAGATTATAGGTGCGAAATCCAGGTTGCCAGATTTCGAGCAACGTATCGCAGTTTGGAACCACACCGATTAAATGACGCACCATTTCAAGCATCGGGTGGTAGTTTGAATGCAGTTGCTCAAAGCTAATTTCGGACGGTTGTAGTTGCTCCGCGAGGGTAGACATTGCCATGATTTTCCTCCTTAGGAAATTAAATCAACTAACGATAAATCACAGCATAGGTTCTCATAACAGGAATTTTAAGAGAGAAAAAAGGCAAAGTAAAGGAGGTTTGATTTTAAGCTTGCCCAAACAGAGGTTGAAATCAGATCAAATCAATTCTTTTTGTAGACGCAGGGTCGGTAGCATTTGAAGGTTATTTGGATTGCGCAGACGGGCCTGTTTCGCCTTAAAAAGCGTCAGATCTCCCATGAGTTTGGTGGTGCTGACATCAACCTCTGGGGCGTGAGATTTAGCCGCGAGCACAATCGCGTGGTTCAAGACACCGATTTCAGTCTCTCGGCCGTTTTTGATATCTTCCAACGTCGAGCAGTTTTGCCCGTATGACCCTTTGCTCAGCACCTGAAGCTGGCTAGAAATTTGGTGGGGATCGATTTGTAAGCCAAATGCGGCCGCCACCTGACAGCATTCTGTGATGACTTCAGCTGCTAGCCCTGCCACCTCTGCATCACGCACAAAAATGCCGTTGTCGGTGTCTAACATCGGGCAGATGGTGTTGAACACGGCGTTGAAAATTACCTTTTGCCAAACGGCGAGCAAAATATGATCGGCCGTGTGAAAGTGAAAGGCTGATGTGTGAAGCCGGTCAACAATCGATTGAAGCTGGGCGCCGCTCCCCGCCATCACACCAATGGGGGACGATTTTACAGAGCGGAACTGAGCCGCAAACGCCCCTTTCTTTTGGCTCGTGACATACAGCACACAGCGATAAACTTCTGCAAAACCGTTCTCAATAAACGGTTGTTCGATGTCTAGCCCATTTTGCATCAGCACGATGGGAACATCGTTGGCCGCTTTGGTCTTGAGCTGATCGGCAATCGCCCCGTTGGCAAACGCTTTTGCTGTTACCGCGATGATGCCGGTGAGCCGGGAGAGTTGGTCGAGGGAGACCGTTTCAACCGCATAGGTGGCAGAAGGCTTCTCCATTTCGTTAACGGTAATGTCTACCCACTTTTTAGGGATTTCGGCATGGCTGGTGCGCACAAGGGTGACGTTTCGGCCGGCTTCGATCAGGCTGGCCGCAAGGGCTAAACCGACGGCACCAGAGCCGAGAATGTAGACTGGGGCATTTGAAAAATTTGAGTTTTGAGGTTGAACGTTTTGCATAGGGTTCAGAATTTGGCACAGATCGTTTTGAACAATCACATTATGCAGGATCAGATAGGGCAAGTTCAATCACCCAGAAGTTGGATAGAGGTTATTCGCGCAGGTGGCCACAAAGCTGTGAGACGATCGCAACCTCTTGCCGTTCAAAAGCATTTCCGCGCCAAGCCACATGTTGATCCGGCCGGGTAATGACAAGATTGTGCGTATAGACGTGCGCCAAGTTTTCTGGCAATGCTGTGCGATTCACATCAACTATGGTGATCGGCATTCCAGCCGCCTGCGCAGCAGCTTGCAAATGTTCGGCCGAAATAGATCGATCAAAGCGGATCAGAGCGTAATCTTGGCCCAACTCATCATATAAAGATCGACCATCAGCTAGCCAAAAGTGAGGCGCACGGCAGCCTGGCACGGTTGACGGTTGCGCAGCTCCCATACTGTAAGCCGGATGTGGCTCTCCGTCATAAACAATCAGCGGAGATTGATCATAGAAATAGCCGAAGTTCAACCCTTCGCAGCAATATTGATTCACGTTGAGGTCGTAAAGCTCTTGACCAAACGCAGCCCGAACCGCTTCACCGGCCGCTGACTCCTCTTCGATATTCTCCGGTACTCGTCGTCGGTTTTTGATCATTTCGGCCGCGTAATTCATCGCAAAGCGGGAGACCTGATCGGTGATCGGCAGTCGCTCCGGTTCATACGCATCCAGCATCTTAGGGCCACCCCATCCGTTTAAATACGCGCCCAATAGCCACCCCAAGCTGGCCGCATCTGCGATTCCGGCGTTCATGCCGTAACCGCCGTATGGGACCCAAATGTGGGCCGCATCCCCACAGATAAACACCCGGCCGTTGCGCAGTTTGTCTGCAACCAGCCGACGGCCGATCCAGTCTTCATGATTTAGCACGTCGTACTCAAAATCATCATCAACGCCCAAAATGGTACGAATCGACCAATCCCGGTCTATCGCCTCAAAATCTTCTTCATCCGGCCGTAAATAGTTGTGCACAATCCAGCGCTCTTTGCCGTCGATGGCGTAGAGCGTGCCGCTGCGCCGTGGGTTTAGCGCCACAGTTCCCCATGCCGGTTTCGCCTGCATCAACTCGCTTAAACCAGGTGCTCTAATATCGGTTGATTGCACCCGCTGAATGACCGCGTCTCCCACAAAGTTGGCCCCCATCTGCTTGCGGATTGTGGACCGGCCGCCGTCACACCCCACCAAAAAGTCGCACTCAATTTTAAAAGGACGGCTTGATTCAACTGGTTCTGCTGTAGCAACAACGGTCGTGTCTGTTTGGGTAAAGGTGCTAATGCGGGTCTGGTTTAAAACAGTTATGTTGGGATGGCTTGCCGCCTCGTCAAATAGGATCGGCTCCATGTAAATTTGATTGAGTCGCTGGGGCGGTTCAGGTGTCAACCAGTTCCCGTCTGGTCCGCTTTTGTCCGTGTAGCGGGTGGCGTTGCTGGGGATGTGGATGCGGGCTAATTCACGGCCGGTGACGGTGGTGCGAAAAGCGGCCGAGTGTTCATGATCGGCCGGGAGCTCCACATTGCGCAGTTTGTGTGCCACACCCAACCGACGAAAAATCTCCATCGAGCGGGCCGAGATGTGATTACAGCGAACTGTAGGAACCTCGCGCGGTTTGCGCAGTTCGGCCAACGTTACGCGGATGCCACGCTGGGCCAAATCAAGCGCCAGCGTGAGCCCAACTGGGCCAGCCCCCACAATTAAAACGGTTGTATTCTGAGCCATGCGCCATTATATCAAGCTGGCAATTACAACGCTCTACAGGTTAGTAGACCTGGTTTTCAACTTTTATTTGATGAATGTGATCGACAGAATCGATGTATTTGATGTAGTGCTTTTCATAAGCTAGCCAAATAGACGTGACAATGCTGAACGCGATAATATCAAGAGCGACGCCTAAAATGTCAGAGACTAGAAAGAAAGTTGAGCCGAGCATATAACTTTCAATTGTGTCCGCACTCCGGACCATACGGCTGGCCCCATTTGAAATTGAGTTTGAAAAAAGCCAGAAACCCCACCACCAGCGTAAAATGTTTGGATCAGCGTTCCATTCTTTGTGACTCGTTTGCCACAGCTCTTTCATTCCATGAAAGGGTTTGACCAAGTTTGCAAACGGGATGAAATACCAGCCAACCATCCAGCCCGGGGTAAATTCCATTGGTTTCGGCGATTGTTGCCTAAGGTTGAAGGTCATCCGATAAAGCCAAACCGCAAAAATGATCATGATCGGGATGGCAACTAGAGTCTGCATAATCCCCACACCACCATTCACCATTTCGGCAACGTTTAGCGTATCTTCAAGGACCGCATCACTCGGCACATCGCTATAGCTAACAAGGAACCATATTCCGCTTATGATGGCAAGACCTTCGACTGCCGCCAGAATAAGAAGGCAAATGCGTAAAAATTGACTCAGGGTTTCAACAGACTTTAGGGGCTCTTTTTCTATTTCCATGTGGCTTTTTATGTAGATATAGGTTTATGAATACGCACATGGTAACAGCTAGCGGTGGCTCTAGAACAGTAAGGCCCCGTTAAAATATTTAAGGTTTTTGTGGCAATCTCTTAAGCCGTTGATTTTTCTTGCTCTTTAAGCTCATGAATCACAATATCAGGACTGTCTTGAGACATCTCGACTTTCTTGATGTAATTCTCTTCATATGCGGCCCAAATCGAGGTGACAATTCGGAGAGCGACTAAGTTTAAAGCCACATTTAAAATGTCTGCCCCAACAAAAGCCATGGTGGTAAAAGCAACCTGTTCTGTCACGATGATGCCATTGACCACTTGCTCAGATCCACCGTCAAAGAGACCTCTAAACAACCAAAGCCCCCACCACCACCGCAAAATCGAGGGATCTGCCTTCCATTTTTTATGGCTAACTTGCCAAAGCTCACGCATGCTGCGAAACGGAATAAACAAATTCGCAAATGGGATGAAATACCAACCCACCATCCAACCCGGGGTAAACTCCATTTTCATGGTTGTTTGTTTACGCAGGTTGTAGTTCATCCGGTAGAGCCACAGAGCAAAAGCAAAGGGGATCGGAATGAAGAGGAATCCTTGTGCGGAAGACAAAAAGAAATAAACGGTATCGACAATTCGGACGGGGGCTTCTGGGGCGAACGCATAAGAGAGGATGCGCCATAGCCCGGTGAGCACACTGAGAGCTTCGACTACGGTCAATGCTAAAAGGCCAATGATCAAGATGTAACTTAAATTTTGAATAGGCGCGAGGGTTTCTTTTTTTGTTTCCATGTGACGAGTTTTGTAGTTAGCTAATTTTCACGGTGGCTACGATTGGAGGGGGGATCGAGTGAAAATCGGCCGCAGTTAGATAGGTTTCAACTCAATACGCTGTCTGTTTTAATTTTGTTGCGGCCGATTGTGGCTATTGGTCATCGGGAGAGTTGTTTTCCTCGTTTGGCCCAAACTTTAACAGCGGTAAAACCAACGAATAGATAATCCCACCGGCCGTTAGCGCGGCCCTAACTGAAAACAGGGTGCCGATCCAGCCAATGATAGGGCTGCCGATAATTTGGCCTAACGCATTTGATTGCCAATACATCGAGATCATGGTGGCCCTAACAGCGGATGGGGCATTTTGATTGATCCAGATAATGATGAGCGGTCGGCCGGTGTTGCGCAGGGCCTGACTCAAACAATAGGCGGTGATTGCCAAGTAAAAGCGGCCGCTGAGCACAAAAACGAGGGTGAAAACGACCATTCCGCTATACAGGGCCAGTAAGACATTGGCAACCCGCTGATCCTCTTTGCGCAGGCTCCTGCGGGCCAGTTCGGTGCCAAGCAGGGATAAAACCCCTACAACCAAACTGATGATGCTAAACCAAGCGATCGGTTCAAAACCGCCTAACTCAGGGAAAGTGAAATTATCTATGATGTGCGTGGCATTTATGCGATCAAATCCACCCAAAGACAGACCGATAATAGCGCCTAAAAGCATGATTGTCCCCAACACCGGCCGGATTTTGATCTGCTTCACCCCTTCTCGCAGCGGTTCAACCATTTTGTCAAAGAGAGGTTGGGTGTCGCTGTGTACATCAGGTTGAAAACCGGTTTCAGCCATCGTGAAAGCCAGTAAGATGGTCAACGCCAAGTAAATGATCGCCCCGGCCGTGATGGGCCAATGCAGTTGGTAATTGACAAGCAGTGCGCCTAAACTGATCCCCGCAAACCTAGCAACTTGGGCAAATTGTGCCCCCCGAATCAGAGCTTGGTCAGCTTGCTCAATACCGATTTCATCGGTAATCCATGCTTCTGCGGCCCCGCTATAAAAGGTAAACCCCACCCCCCACAAGATTTGGGTCAAAATCACAGCGCCAAATAGGGGGATAAGCCCTTCAACCAAAAAGCCGATCCCAATCAGAAAAACCCCAATCAGGATGGACAACCGGCGACTGTAAACGTCTGCGACAAGGCCGGTTGGGATTTCAAAGAAAAAGGTCATGCACTCAAGCACAACCCCAACAGTCACTAGCTGAATCGGATTCAGTGCGATTTCTGTTGTGTGGTAAACCAGCTCGTAGGTAATGACCAGCGAAAAAGCTAGGGCTCCAATCGCCCGCATCGCTAAATAGAGCCGATACGGGTTTGAGTTTTTAAGCTCCGTGCCAAAAATGTTTGAAGGTGGCTGGTTTGGTAGGACCGGTTTCGTCACGGCCGGATATAGCGCAATTGTGTTTGCGGCGTGCTTAAAAATTCAACTCCATTCTCAGTGACCAAAGCATTTTCTTCCAAGCTCATCATGCCGCGATCCGGCACAATCACGTGTAGCTCCAAAGCAAAAATATTGCCGACTTCTACGGGCAAATCGCATATCCCTTTATATCGTTCCCAGCGTGGGCCGAGCACAATCCCGCCGTCGTGCGCTACCCGGCCGACGAGATGACCAAACGCGTGCATGTACTCTGGATAGCCGTTATCAACGACAAACTCCCGCGCAACCTCATCAACTTCCCACCCTTTTTTGCCCGGGTTTAGATTGTCACGCCCCGCTTGGATGGCACCGGCCACTGTCAGAAACGCTTTCTGCACCTCGGCCGGAGCCTCTGTTTCACCCTCGTCGAGCACGTACCACATCCGCTGTAAGTCACTGCTGTACTCAGCCTGCCGCACACCCAAATCCATGTGGAGCATATGCCCTTTTTCGAGCACCACGTCACCGGGGGAGGCATGCCCCACGGCCGAGTGCGGGCCACAGGTCACAATCGGATTGTACGGTTTGGGCCACGCATAATCGTGCCCCAGATCATCGATGATGGTGTGGACAAAGGCGGCGATTTCTCGCTGGGTCATCCCCGGTTTGGCAAACGCTTCAACCTGATCAAAGATCGTTTCTGTCGTTTTGATCGCCTCACGCACCAGTGCGATTTCTGTTGGGCTTTTGCGCCCCCGTAGCGCAGCGGCCGCTTTTTCAGCCGAGATAAAACGATCTAAAAAGGGTGTCCCATCCAGCAGATTTTTGAGCGTCAGGTACATGCCAAAGCTCAACCCGTCGGCCGCCACATCCCCTTCAGAATAGTTTAGTCCGATCGTTTGAGGATCGTAGCTGGCGAGTGTTTCGCGCAGATGCTCACCGATCCCCTCGTGATAGCCGATCACCGTGCTGTAGCCGCCTAGTTCTTCAACATCTGGGGCGTCGTAATGGCCGATGATGGCGGTGTGTTTGCCCGACTTATGCAGGATAAAAGCGGATTGCCACGTCATGTCACCGCCATAAACAAAGTCAAGAATCGGATCCGGCGCCATTGAGGTTTCACGCACAAAGGTGAGCCAGCAGTCGATGTTAAATTCGTTGAGCAGGGCGGTTGCCTGCGCTAGTTTTTCCAAGATCAGGGTTTTGTTTTTTGCCATTTTTTGCCTCTCTAATTATTAAGCTGGATCTTGAGATTTTAGCAGTCAATTGGTAGGGGCGCAGATACTCGCCTCATAAAACCAAAGGTCAGTGCATACCTAAAAAGAGGATCTTGCCCGATGTTAAAGATTACAAATGTTTGATCGGATTGGCTGTAATCATCAGGCGAGATCACCTGATTTTTCAATTTGATATTCGACTCCCATTGGTATCAACTTAAGCCATATTTCCGAGGGCTCAAGCCCTCGTTTAAGACAAGAAACCTGATCAATCAGGTTAAAATGGCTGCCAGAGCCCGATTTATCGGGCTTTTTATCTTAACTGCAGGATTGATCCTGCGAAATTGGTCAGGTGTTTGATTGATAAATTTCTTAAGTTGATACCAATGTTGGTCGGGTATCTGCGCTCCTACAAGCCAATCTTCATCAAATCATAGCCGATGGTGATGTTGCCCGAAAAATCTTGCTGTATGTCAGCCCGCAGCTCCTCGTGGCGCTCCGGCGTTACTGCTTGGCTCAGATGGGTGAGTACCAGATGCTTTACATTGGCATCGGCCGCGATTTTGCCCACCTCACCACTTGACGGCAGGATAGCGTCTGTCAAATATTCTAGAACCGGATTGGTGACGGCCGCTTTGGGCAAATGGCAACATTGGATCAGCAGATCAGCATCTTTGGCCAGCTTGAGCAACCCCTCACACGCCACCGTATCTCCGCTGATGGTGATCACTTTCCCGGCCGCTTCGACCCGGTAACCTACGCAGTGCCAGTCAAAATCAGGCGCATCTGGAAACAGCCCGTGCACCACAAATTCGGCCGAAACTTGGTAGTTGGCCGTTTGCACAACCAGTCCCGCCCCGATTTCTGTAACTTCAACTTGTACAATCGCTTCCGGCTTTTCGTTCCATAGCCCGCCTTGCTTGCGAATCGCTTTGTCTTCTTCCAGCCTAAAACGGATGTCTTGCGCATACACTTCGTTGAGCAAGGCTGAGACGATGCGCTGGGTTCCGGCCGGGCCGAAAATCTTGAGCGGTTCTGCACGCCCCTGCATGGCGCTTGAAATAATCACATCAAACAGATCGTTGATATGATCAAAATGATGGTGGGTGATAAAAACCGGATTGATCCGGCCGACGTCGATCCCAGCCTGATAAAGTTGATGCACCGTGCCGCGCCCTGCATCAAACAAAAGTTTGTCTTCGCCGATTTCGATTAAGATGCCGCTTTGAAAACGATGTGGGTTGGTCGGGGTGCCGGTGCCGAGTAAGGTGACGTTGATCATGCGAAAAACCTTGTTCCCGGCCGGGCCGAACCCCCGCTCAGCGCGGCTGGAGAGCCATCTGCTCGCCAACAAGCCGCCCCCTCAATCATCCCATCCTTAAACAAAACCCCATTCATTCCCCCAGCAATCACCGGCACCGGCAGCACATTGTGCCCCATCTTTTGTAGCTCCGCCCGTATATTTTCAGGGATGCTGTTCTCCAGTTCTAACTCTTGCCCTTGGGTCCAAATGCGTGGCGCTTCAACCGCTTCTTGCAACGTCATCCCGTGATCAATCACATTGACAATCGCCTGCAATACGCTGGGGAAAATGCGGACTCCGCCCGGTGTGCCAAGGGCCATAAACGGCTCACCGTCTTTCAGCACCAGCGTGGGGGACATGCTACTTACCATCCTTTTAGACGGGCCAACTGAATTGGCCTGCCCCGGATGAGGATCGAACAGCGCCATGGTGTTGTTGAGCAAAATACCGGTGCCGGGCACAATCACTTTGGAGCCAAACAGCTGATTGAGCGTTTGGGTCATGCAGGCGACATTGCCATCTGCATCGGCCGTGGTGACGTGGGTCGTGTAGCCCGATTCGGCCGAGGGGAAGGTGCCTGCCCCTTGTGGCCGGGCTTGGTTTAGATCGATGCCGCCACGTCGTTCAGCTGCATATGCTTCTGAGATCAGCCATTCAACCGGCACCTCGGCCGCGGCCGGATCACCCACAAATTTATGCCGATCCGCAAAGGCGATTTTTAGACACTCAGCCAGCAGGTGGATCGATGGGGCGGTGCCAAACCCCATGCTGGTCACATCATACCCCTCGAGCAGGCGCAAAATTTGGTGGATGTGTAGACCGCCCGAGCACGGAGGTGGCGGGGCGACAAGCTCGTACCCTCGGTACATGCCCCGCACAGGATCACGCTGAATCGTCTGGTAGTCGCGCAGATCATCCAGTGTCATGATTCCCCCGTTTTGACCGATATCATCAACGATGGTTTGACCCAACGCCCCGCCGTACAGCACGTCTACCCCCTCGGCCGCAATTGCTCTAAGTGACTGGGCTAAATCAGTTTGCACCAGTTTTTCGCCTACTTTTAGTGCGGTTCCACCGGGCAGAAAAACCTCGGCCGTGGCGCTAAATTTCGCTAAATCTTCTTGGGTTCCTACGATGCAATCGTGTAGATAGGCGGAAACGGGAAAACCTCGTTCCGCATACCGAATGGCCGGTTGCATCACCGTTTCGAGGTCGAGCTTGCCCAGAGTTTCAACCACCTCGGCCCACGCTTTTAGCGTACCCGGCACCCCGCAGGCTAAATGGCCGATTCGGTTTTTGTTCCCGACCGTTTCCATGTAGTCGGGCCATGTGTCCGAGATAGGGGTGTACAAATCGGCTGTGGCGGCGGCCGGAGCGGTTGAATAATTATCGAGGGCGATCAGCTCCCCGGCCGCTGTGCGCAAGGTCATCCAGCCCGCCCCAAAGATGCCAACCATCATCGGCTCAACCACGCCGAGCGCAAAAAACGCGGCGATGGCGGCGTCGAACGCGTTGCCGCCTAGGGCGAGCATTTCGACCCCGGCGGCCGAGGCCAGCGGGTTGTTGGTGCTCACGGTTCCGCGTGAGCCAGATACCGATTGTTTTTGTGTTTCAAATTGGGTGCCAGCATGTTTGTGCCAGCTTTTTGTGGGGGGGATAGCCATCTTCAACTCCTAGGTTGTATGACGGCCGATTATAGCGGACATTGCCGATTGCACATTGTCCGTTGCTAAGCCTAACTTGTTGGGCCATTGCCCATTTCAACCGATTTTCGTTAGCGGGTATTTGATGGGGCTTGAACCTTCTTGCCGAAAATGGGCAATGTGCAACGGACAACAATCAATGGGCAATGAATGATTCGTCCTAAATTGTTTGATCATATTCATCGTGCCGTTTGGTCCACGAATGGGTTGGGGTTTGCGGCCACCCTTCGGGCGAGTCCTCCCATGCTTCCTGTCGGCCGTACGGGGTTAAATCTAAATAGGTCCAGTGGCTGCCCAAATAATCAACCCCACGATTTTCTGAAAAATAGGTTCGGTAGATGTTGTCCTCGGCGTCCCGAATTAAGACGCTGACACAATGATTCTCGTAACCGTCTTTGGTGGCCCCAAAGTCAACATTGAAGTCGGTGTCGAGTGATGAGACCCAGGGCATGTCCCAACCCATCCGTTGGCGATAGGCAAGCAGTTTGACCAGCGGTGCGCGAGAAACCAGCACCAAGTTGGTGTCCCGGGCGCGCAAATGGGCGGGATGGGACATCGCATCGACGACCCATGAGCATCCGTCACATCCAGCTTCCCAATCGGGGCCAAACATAAAGTGGTAGATGATGAGCTGTTTCCGGCCGTCAAACAAATCCAACAGGCTGGCTTTGCCACGTTCACCGTCAAACTGGTACGTTTTTTCGATTTTGACCATCGGCATGCGGCGGCGTTGCGCGGCCACAGCGTCGCGCATTTTGGTAAGCTCTTTTTCTTTGATTAAAAGGTCGCCGAGGGCTGATTGCCATTCGGCCGGGGTGACTACTGGGGGGAGGGGGTGGTTCTGGGACATGGGGGCATTATAGATGATTTTTGCTGACCCTTGATCCCAAAACGGGATCGTGATAAACTGCACCATGCGAATTATCTCAAGGAGGAGGCTTCGTGAGTTTTGGGAAGACTACCCCGATACTCGTGAAGCACTGCAAGCGTGGTATGCAGATGCAAAACAGGCAGATTGGCGCTCACCGGCCGATATTAAATCGACTTACGTAAC
>JAHDEN010000110.1 GCA_020628815.1 Chloroflexota bacterium
TTTGGAGCCGCAAAGGGCGGACCGCTTTGGTGGTGGTCAGCATTGCGGCCGGTGTGTTTGCCGTGGGCACCATTTTCGGGATGGTTGATCAACTGTTGACCAACATGGATGCCAGCCATATTGCCAGCAATCCGTCCCACATCAACGTCTTTTTGCGCGAGCCTATCACGGCCGAAATCGCTGAATCAATCGAAAATTTAGACGGCATTGCGGGGGTGGAACCGATGAACGGCTGGGCCGCCCGCTACCGGACCGATCCGGCCGAGCCGTGGAAATCAACCACGCTGGTGATGCGGGATGACTACAATGATCAAAAATTCGACAACCTAACACTGGTCGCTGGCAGTTGGCCGGATAAAAACGACATCGCCATTGAGCGCACATCGCAGGCGTTTTTTGGCTTAGACATCGGGGATAAAGTTTATCTAGACTTGGAAACCACCGACCGGCAGTTTGAGATCACCGGCCGGGTGCGCCACCCGTTTGTGCCACCGCCCGACTTTGGCGGCGACACCCATCTGATCGTCAGTAGCGATGTGATCGCCCGTTTTGGCTTGCCCCAGGGGCAGTTCACCCAAATTTTAATTCAGGTCGAAAACCATTCTGATGAGATCGCAAGGGAGCGGATGGCCGAAGTGCGGGAGCATTTGGCCAAGCAAAATGTCGGCGTGGCAATCGCCATCTTTCAAGAGCCTGAAGAGCATTGGGGCCGGCCGTTTATGCTGGGGATGACTTTTGTGTTGCGTGTTTTGGCCGTACTGGCCCTGCTCACCAGCGTGATTTTGGTGGTCAACACGATGACGGCCGTCATCACCCAGCAGGTTGACCAGATCGGCATCATCAAAGCGATTGGGGGGAAATCGGGTGTGATTACCAAAGTTTACTTGGCCGGAGTCGCCGTCTACGGCTTTTTAGCCATGATCATCGCTTTGCCCATGGGCATGGGGATGGCGTTTGGCGCCAGCCAGGCCCTGCTTAACATTTTTAATATCGACTACAACACCTTTGCGTTTTCACCCCGCGCCGTTTTATATCAGGTGTTGGCCGCACTTGTCGCCCCGATGGTCGCTGCGCTTGTCCCCGTTTTGCGCGGGGCCACCATGTCGGTGCGTGAAGCGATTGCTTCTTATGGATTGGGTGGAGATTTCGGCTCCAATCGGTTTGACCAATGGATTGAGCGGAACAGTCAGAAAATTTTGTCGTCCCCCTATGCGATCGCCATCGGCAACATGTTCCGCAAAAAAGGGCGGCTGATGCTGACCCAAGCGGTGCTCGTTTTGGCGGGTGGATTGTTTATTATTGTGCTGACCCTAGCGAACTCGGTGACATACACGCTTGAAAATGAGCTCGGCCGTCGTGATTATGACATGCGTATCGTTTTTGCTGGTGCGGCCAAACGGACCGACACAGTAGAAGAGATCGCTAACAAATACCCGGCCGTGGTCGCCACCGAAGGCTGGTTTACCATGGGTGGCACCGTCTTAAAAGATGGGGAGCTGGTCAAAGACAGCGCCAGCTTGGGGACCGAGCTGTTTGGTATCCCGGTTGGTAGCACGATGTACGAGCCGAACATCGTCAGCGGCCGTTGGCTAGAACCCGATGAGACCGGCAATGTGGCCGTTATCAGCCAAGCGTTGGCCGACTTTAATAACTTTGAACTAGGGGATAATTTTTCTGTCGATATGGGGGATGCGGGCGACATCGACCTAACGGTGATCGGCACCTATATCGCTATCGCCCCGGACCCGTTTACGAGCGATCCGGTCTACATACCGGAACCGGCCCTGTTTAGCGCCACCAAAAAGACCAATCGGGCCAGACATTTGCTGGTTAAAGTTGATCCACCGACGGAGCAACTAACGGCCGATTTAAAGCAGGCGTTGTTCGATGATTTTGAGCTAAAAAATATTGTGGTGCTTCAATTTTTGACCCGTACCATTCATGAAGAACGGCAGTTTGCGGAAGAGCAGTTTGCCATCATCAACAATCTGCTGTTTGGCCTCTCGGCCGTGATGGGGGTTGTCGGCGGTATCGGGCTAATGGGGGCGCTATCAATTAGCGTGATGGAACGGACCAAAGAGATCGGGGTGTTGCGTGCTATTGGTGCGAAAACGCCTGTGGTGGCCGGTATGTTTGTGATGGAGGGGATTTTGCAGGGGGTGATGAGTTGGTTGATTGCGGTGCCGGTCGCTTATCTCATCAGTCGGCCGATGGCGCTTGCACTCGGCCGCATTTTGCTGGAGACGGAGCTAGACTTTGCCTTTTCATGGACGGCCGTGGCGATTTGGTTGATTGTGATTTTGGTCATTGCGACATTGGCGTCGTTGATTCCGGCGCGGAATGCATCCCGCATTTCGGTGCGTGAGAGTTTGGCCTACGGGTAGATTGCTGTTTCGTACACATTCGTAGGGGCGCAGTTACCCGACTTGTTGCAAACGCTGCGCTAGAAATCAACTGAGGGGAACTCGCCCGATTTTGCATAAACAATCATCTGAAAAGGCACCTACACAATTTGGATTTGCTTCCCGCATAATTTTTAGCATGTCAACTATCGGGTGAGATCCCCTGATTTGTTTTACGAGCAGTTTGATTTTGACTGACGGGTATCTGCACCTCCACGGTTGATGCCGTGAGGCCTACGCACCGTCCCCTAATTCCGGCCGGGCATGGGGCGGCAACCGGTACAGATATTCACCCTCAAATTCTTTTCGATCCAAATCTTCCAACACCACCCTATCGAGGCAAGAAAATAACAGTTCATGCGCATTGAGCCAGATGGTTAGATTTTCAATATCTTTTGTATCTTCAATCTCCCATCTCCAATTCCTAAAAATAATTTCTCGCTCCATGATATCCATGGCTTTCCAAATTTCACGCCACTCATCTTCTGGTGCATTTTCATCTGGTTTAGGCAATAAATTAAGTGCAGTTTTTAACTCATTCCAACCAAGAGCTTCGCTTTCATTGATGGCTGACGACAAAGAGTCATAATATCCTTGATCTAAGGCCCTGGAAAATACAAGTCCAAGAGCCAAATTTCTATTTGGATCAAGATCAAAAGCCCGAGTGCAATTTAGTGCATTAGAAAGCATGCTTGACCGTTTAAAAATATTAACAAGGGCAAATGCAAATGCTTTGTCAAGAGGCCGAGCTAGAGAACTATCAAGCACCAATGCCAAGTAAAGAGCACGTGAACGAGTATGATCTAATGTTCTTGCTAAAAAACTAATTCGAGAAACCATTTGATTTTTAGAAAAGGGTCTTTCGAAAGAACGTATTTCGACCCAATGAATTAATTTCTGCATGTTATTTTTACATGCCATCTCTTGAAGCATTTCAGCGAACCAAATAATATATTTATCTCCTACTGGTAAAAGCTCGGCCACAAACATGAATACCTCATGCCAGCGGGGGTCAGTAATTTTCTCAGCACTAACCAATGTGCTTAAAGCTGCATCTGTTTGGGCGTGATCCACAATATATTTAGCCGTAAAGTATTCTTGCAAGGTCAAATGGGAAAAAGAATAAATCCGGCTGGCGCGTTCTACTAACAACCCATGTTGGCTTTCTATCGCTTTTAAAACCACGCTGCCGTCTACTAAATCTGGATCCGGCCCTTTGGGAATTTTCCCCAAATATTTAACGATATTGTCTTGCAGCCACTTTTGCTCAATAAATAAGTTTCCTTCTTTAAATGTTCCCCATGCTAAGCGAGACATCAGCTGCATTTTACGCTTAAAAGTTAAAGCCTTATACATGTCTTCATCTTCTACAATCAGGTCTCCTCGGTTAATGTCTCGATGGCCGTCCCATGTTTTAAGCAGTACTTCTAAAGCCTCTTCGTAAACTTCGGATCGGGAAGGAGGCAATGCCATCGAGCCATCAAATTGAATACAAAGTAGTGTTAACAATAACGGTGACGTTGTCATTTCTTTGATTCCCTTATTGTCGCTTCCTTCGAGCTCTTTCAAAAATCCGTTGATTTTAGATTTACTTTCTGCAAACCAGCGGCGCACAAATGCTTCTGCTTGCTTATCAGTGAAGTCAGCCATTTCAACATAAGCGAAGTTCTGAAAATTATAGTCACTGGCCGCAATGCGGCAGGTAATGACGATATTATTGAGGTCATATTTTTCGATAAAAATTTTGAGCTGCCGGGTAATATGGATACGTTGGTTATTTTCTTTTGAAACCTCATCTAATCCGTCAAACAAAATCAGCCCTTTGCCTTTTGTTAGAAGCTGCTGGATGAATGGTCCTGCATCTGGAAAATCACACACGTCAAATTGCTCAGCCATATAATCTAGTAATTCTGTTTTTTGGTGCTGAAAGTCATTGAGGCTGATAAAAATTGGAACAAGTGGAATGTCACTTTGGGCTGCTTGCATCGTCAAATATTTTAAAAAAGTTGTTTTACCCGCACCTGGTTTCCCTAAAATAAACAATCTGTCATGCTTTTTGGCAAAGGCTAGTCCATCTGTTCGCTCATTGCGGCCAAAGCGTTTGCCTCGTTCCTGAAATTGTTCTTCTAAACTTTCAATTCCAGAAGCATAGCTATGGGTAGGTTTTTCATGGAGAAACACGTCTGTGTAGACTTTGCCTAGTTTTTGAGGCCGTGGCTGCCCCAAAATTTGAATTGTGCCGTACCGTTTCGTTAGCTTTTCTTTGTACGCTTTGGCCGCTTGGTGGTCCTGTACCTTTTTCCACTGGACTTTTGCTCCATCGCTCAGCTTGCTCAATGTGCCGTTGACCAGCGGGGCTAAAATTTCTGTAAACAATCCTTCAAATAATGCTGGGTCCATCTTTCTGCTCCTGTGGCTACGTTGATTGGGAGATATTTTGCCTGATAGGTGGCTTAATCGCAAACCGGCCGAAATGAAGCGTAGTTAACCTTTAACGTGTGCCAAGAAACAGGTGTTTCTTCCTTTGCTCTGCTATAAAATCTGGCAGTTGAATAAATTGACGAGGGTGCAGAGCATAACATGGCAAACTTATATCGAAGCGAAAAACTTGAACAAGAACTCAGGGAGCTGACCAACCGCATGGACTCGATTTTTGAGGCGGTGGTTGTGAGCAACGACGGCTTTGTTGTAGCGGCGCATGAGCCGGAGGATTTGACCGGCCGGACGGCGAACAGTCCGCAAATCGCGGCGATGACGGCGGCCCTTGCGGGCTTAGGCGAAAAAACGCTGACACAGCTGATGCAGGGGAAGCTCAATCGTTTGTTGATTGAAGGGGAGGACGGCTCTTTGATCGTTTATCCGGTGAACCACGGGGTTGCAATTGCGACACTGGTGGACCAACATGCTAAGATGGGGCTGGTTATGTTTCAGATTCGTCGTTGTGCCAAAGCAATCAATCAAATCCTGACAAACGGGTAGCCAATGGGCACGAATTGATTTCGTAATCAAATTTTGTAAAGCTCTTTTATTTTTTGGTGATTTTTACTATAATCCTGATCCCTCAGGAACGGAGACACGTTTCCTGAATCACTGTCTAAGGAACCAAGAGTTCCTGCCCAGCTGAAAATTAATTTTCAGCCCCTAAGCCGGAGTGGCGGAATTGGCAGACGCGCGCGACTCAAACTCGCGTATCCTTGATGTGTGGGTTCGAGTCCCACCTCCGGTACACAGAAAAACGGCCGATGATTTTTAAAAATCATCGGCCGTTTTTGTTTTTATAGATGCCGAGAGCAAGGGACATACTATTTCCAGATGGGGAGTTGTTGCCAGTTCATCGGGAAACCCATTGCGGATGTGTTGATTTGATGGTGTGCGATGAGTTGATTTAGTTGCGATTTAAATGTATTGGATGGATCAATTGTGTTAAGCAGATAGAGAATTAATACGAGTGTATTGTAGAGCTTTTTGTGCTGAGTTAGGTTGAAGTTTTGCTTAAGTCCGGCCGGTTTTTTACGAGGGAGCTTGGTAGTCACGACCATTTGTTTGTTCCAGAGGCGCCCGTGATGGGCGCAGATATTGCGGATGTACACGAGGTGTTGCAGCAGACTGGGAATAATGGGTGAGGGAAGTTGGTAGTTTTGAGCGATGTCCTTCTGTACGGCGGTAGGCCTTAAATCTTTGATCCATCTCGATAGGAGCCCAAACGATAAAAGCTCGCAAGTCATCCAAATAGGGGGGTATTGCTCAGATGTATATTTGGTTTGAAAATGCTGGATAAAGACTTCATTGGAGCGGTCGATTTCTCTTTTTAGTGAGATTTTGTTTCCTGATAGCCATTTAGCTTTTTTACTGTGGGTTGGGTCCAAGTAAGCAAAGGGTCCGTGGCTCATTGCAAAATGGTAGGCCCATTGTGATCTGAAAGAGATTTCTATAGTTTCGAGGGCAGCTAGGATTAGGTGGCGCAGCTGTTCGTCAAAGTGGTAAAGGTTTATCACATCGTCAAAGGTGGCACCGGGGTGAAATTGATGGGTTGTGAGGTTGACTTCAAAAGGGAGCCAATAGGCGCGGAGCCGATAGTAGTTCTTGTGGCTCAGATGGAATTCGGCTGCGGCTTGATCGGGGATTGCCAGTCCACGATTTTGTAAGCGTTTGATTTGATCGGTGATGGTAAGGGCAGGTTTAGTGTAGTTCATGGGTTCCCATTGAGATGTAGAAAAAAAGCAACCCGCCACTTTGAGGATATCCGGAGACATAGCCTTGGCGGGTTTTGTTGACTAAATTATACGATGTTTGAATTTGAACACAATTAGAAATTATGTTTTGCAATCAAGAGCTGGTTGACTAGCAATTCTCCGGCCGTTCATCACCAAAAAAGTCCCACGCCCACATAAAATCACACCCGGCTGCTTGCGCCGCCCCCTCATCCTCCGGCCGATCACCGATGTAAATCGCGTTGGCTGGAGAAACAGCATGTTCTGCGAGGTGATCCAGCAACATGCCTGGTTTTGGTTTGCGATAGTCTGGCGACCAAAACGGCTCATCTTCTCGGTCGGCCGGAACCGGAGACCAAGCCTTCTCCCATTTCATGTAATACCTAAAGGCCGCCTTGAACGGCACCTGATGCCCGATATTGTGCAAGATGCCCGCCAAGCGGTCCAAAACCTCTTGTTCTGTCGGAAACTCATCAAACGGTTTACCTTTGCTTTTGCGATACAGGCCAAAGCCAACACCGCCCTGATTTGTGGCGATGGCGATCTTCGCCCCAGATTCTACCAGCTCGTTTAAACGCTCTTTCCGGCCGGGGAGGAGGTCTGTTTCATCTAGATTGCACAGCGTGCCATCGATATCAAATATATAGAGGGAGTGATTTTTCATAGAACGAATAGTATAGCCATTAGTCAGAAACTGTTCGAATTGGTGCTGTCAACCTGGATCTGACCAAACTTGAAAAGCTCTGCCCATAAAACTTCATGAACGTTGATTGACTTTTATCCCTCTCAGCCTGAAAATTGACCCATGAGTTTCACCAGCCCGTGGGCATTGCTAACCCTTCTCGCCATACCATTGATCGTATGGTTGGGGATGCCACGTGCCACAAGTGCCAGACGCACTCGGGACTGGGTAAGTGTTAGCTTACGTAGCCTCATCCTGCTATTGCTATCACTCTCGATGGCGGGGGCGCAAACGGTACGGAATGGGGACGAGCTGGCTGTTGTGTTTTTGGTCGATGGCTCAGATTCCATCACCGCAACCCAAGCGGCCAAAGCGGAAGCGTTTGTACAAGATGCGATTGAAACGATGGAGCCAAACGACTCGGCCGCTGTGATTGTGTTTGGGGCGAACGCCTTGGTTGACCGGCCGATTTCGGCCGTGGCTGAATTGAGCCAAATCACATCTGTGCCGCAAACGTTACATACCGATATTGCTGAGGCGATCCGGCTGGGGCTGGCTTTATTCCCGGCTGGGACGGCGCGCAGACTCGTCATCCTAAGTGATGGGGCGGCCACAATTGGGGATACTGACGCGGCCGCACGGCTGGCTCAAGCCAACGGAGTCGAGATTAGCTACGTGCCGCTTTTACGGGACGAGGCGAGCCGTGAAGCATGGCTTACCAGCGTTAACTCACCCACCCGTGTGGCTCAAAACGAAATTTTCAATATTGATATTACGGCCGAGAGCACCTTGGACACACCTGGTATTTTGCGCGTGCTGGCAAGCGGTCAGATTGTGGCTGAAGAGGCGGTGCAACTGCGGCCGGGCAGCAACAACTACAGTATCCGACTACAGGCGGGGGACCAAGAATTTTCACGCTACATCGTTCAGCTCGAGGCTGAGGGGGACACCTTATACCAAAACAATCAGCTAGCTGCGTATACCGAAGTGACCGGCCCCCCCCGTGTGTTAATCGTTTCGCCCGATGGGATCAGCAACGATGAAGGGGATGCGTATCCTGAAGAGGCGATTGCGCTTGAGTCGGCCTTGCTCCAGTCGGGATTGGTTGTAGAACGGACCACCCCGTTCGATTTACCCTCAAGTTTTGCCGAGCTGAGCAATTATTCGACCATTGTGCTGGCAAATGTAAACGCCAAATATCTGTCTCCGCGCAAAATGGAGGCTTTGGCCAGCTATACGCGGGATTTAGGCGGTGGCTTGGTTGCGATTGGTGGCCCCGAGGCGTTTGGGATGGGTGGCTGGTATCGTACTCCGCTTGAGGCCGCATTGCCGGTCAAGATGCAGATCGAAGATGAGGAGCGGTTCCCGGCCGTGAGCATGGCGATTGTAATTGACCGCTCGGGGTCGATGGGGGCGATGGAAGGGGGGCTGACCAAGATTCAGCTGGCGGCCGAAGGCGCGGTGCGTGTGGTTGAACTGATGAACGATTTTGATGACATCACGGTGATTCCCGTTGATACCCGGCCGAACGGCCAAGTAGGGCCGCTACCTGCCACGAACCGAGGGGAAGCGATCAATCAAATACGCAAAATCGGTGCAGGGGGAGGAGGCATTTTTGTCTTTTCCGGTTTGCAAGCGGCCAAAGCGGCACTGGATCAAAGCAACAACCAAGTGCGCCACATTATCTTATTGGCAGATGGGTCTGACAGTGAAGAAAAAAGCGGGGTGCCGGAACTGATCGATCAAATGACGGCTGAGGGGATTACCCTGACCACGGTGAGCATCGGCAACGGCTCAGATATGGCATGGCTGCAAGAGATGGGCTTGCGCGGCGGCGGCCGGTTCCATTTTACAGACCGGGCGGCTAATCTGCCTCAGATTTTTACTCAAGAGACGACAACCATTCAGCGCAGCTATTTGGTTGAAGAGCAATTTTTCCCCAAGCTCGGCCGCCGAAGCCCGATTTTGAGCGGCATTCAGCAAACACCGCCGCTATCCGGTTATGTCGGCACCAGCGCTAAAAACACCGCCCAGGTGGTGCTCGAAACCCATCTATCTGACCCACTTTTGGCGACGTGGCAATACGGGCTCGGCCGGTCTGCCGCCTGGACCAGTGACGCCACCGGCCGCTGGGGAACCAGTTGGGTTGAATGGGACGGTTTCCCGGTATTTTGGGCGCAAACGGTCCGCTGGACGATTAGCGAAAGCCGCAATAGCACGGTTGAAACCACGGTTGATTTTGCCGATGAAACCGCTTTGTTGACCGTTGACGCCCGCAAACCGGGTGGTGAGTATTTAAATGGGTTAGAGGTCGAGGGGAATGTGATTTCGCCATCGGGTGAAACAACTGAGGTGCTGCTAAAGCAGATCGCACCCGGTCGGTATGAAACCACGTTTGTGCCAGATGAAGAAGGGGCTTATTTTATTCGGGTTGCAGGTGGGGAAGAAGGGGAGGATGCCGCGATCGGTCAGACGGGGGGCTGGGTGCTCGGCTACTCACCCGAGTATCAAAACTTTGACACAGATCCACAGCTGCTACAGTCGCTGGCGCAGCTTACAGGCGGCCGAGATTTGGGCCAAATCACCGAAGCTGTGTTTGAGCACAACTTGCCCAGCGAACCGACAACTCGGCCGATATGGCCCTTTTTACTGATTTTGGCTACGATTTTGCTTCCGCTTGATGTGGCTGTGCGGCGGGTGGTGATCTCGCAGCGAGATTGGGAGAAGGTGCGGGCGGCTACGGTGGGTCGTTTTGCCCGACAAGAGACAGTTGCTGCGCCTCGTACAGAGGGGATGTCGAGTTTGCTAAAGGCGAAAGAGCGGGCGACTGAGAGCAAGTCGCAGGATACCGGTTTGGCCGGTCGGCTAAAAAATATTCGTGACACGAAGCCGGAGCCAACTCAGCCAGCACGGCCCGCCTCTGAGCCAATTGAACGTCCGGAACCGCCGCAAAATAAATCGGATGAAGCGAAAGGGGATAATGAGGGAGATCCGGCCGAGAATTCATTGGCCGCACGTTTGCTTAAAAAGAAACGGGAACAGGGGAAAGAATAGGGCTACGATCTCCAATATGTTTGGGATCGCTGATTGCAAATCGTGGCAGAACTAGGCAGTTGCCAACTGACCAATGCTGCGCCAAAAATATCACCTGAGGCGAGGGCTACGTTGACGATGGAGATGTATGCGGCCCAAGATGACTCAATCTGAAAAAGTGCTGCTCCAGCTAAGGGGAGCAAGCTAATGACGGCCAGAGGGAGCAGTAGGGTTAGTAAAAAGCGGTTGCGGGGGACAGGGCCTAAATAGGTAGCGTAAAAAACAACTTTGGCAGGCCAAAATCCGATAATGCTGATGCCGTTTGGATCTGATTTTGGGTGGGCGGCCGCATGGATGAGTTCATGGACCAATACAGTCAACACGATTGAGAAGAAGAGCCAGAAAAGGGTCATGGCTGAGACTTTAAATGCAAAAGCTTGTAGCGGGGTGATTGTAAACCAGAGCCAAGCAACTACGCCGGCCGCTGCTAAGCCGATGGGGGTCGCAATCAACTGCATCACCCACAAAGTTGGCTCACGGAGCCGGTTCCAGATAGGTTGACCCGTTTTAAGGTCTTGAGTTGGATCAAAGTTTGGCGTTTCGGGGATCTCTCCCAAGTGAAAACGAATCATTCAAAAACTCCACCCCGATTTTTCCTTTTGATATTGATAGCAATTTACAATAAAAAAGGCCTCGTGTAAAACGAAGCCTTTCTTGATTTTAGGTTTAAGTCGAACTGTTTTTATGTTTATTCGACGATGAGGGTTCCAACCATACCACCGGCCGCGTGGCCAGCTACTGTACAAATGTACTGGTATTCACCAGGACCGGGGGCTACAAATGTTAGCTCTCCGGTTTCGCCACCTTGAACGTAGCCTACGTTTGCGCCATATAGGGCGTCTGCGTCAGATGCGGTAGCTACTTCAACCGTTTTGCTAGCCAAGATCCAATTGTGCTCGAGCGCACCTTGGTTGTCTAAAACAACGTTGACTTCTTGCCCTGATTGAACGGTTACTGTACCGGGATCCCAAGCGAAATCGTCAGTTCCTGCAAAGGTGATCGTTACTGGATCTGGTTTAGCTGGGGCTGGCGGTTCTCCGCCACCACATGCAGCTAAGAACGCTACAGCGCTAGATAGAAATAGAAAAATGAGTATTGTGTTTAGTTTTTTCATTGGGTTCATCCTTGTGAAATGATGGCCGACTTAAAGAAGGCGACTTGGCTCAAGTATATTGTGAAATGATTCACAACCAACCGGCCGATAATGCCCTTTTTATATATGATTTTTTTCACAAATAGGCATGAAGGAGCGGTGATTAATGTAACGAATATAGGAAATTCTAGACCCTTCTTAAGAGTGACTGATAGCTTAGTCAACAAAAATAGTATTCTAAATTACACCTTGTTAGTAAACCTTCTTCAGTTTCATCTATCTACCACACAGCAACAAAGTACTAAAGAAGAAATTTAACTTTTCGTTTAGCCTTATATTATCCAAACTCAGACAAAGTTTTTTATTTATGTCTTTTAAGAATGCCAACGAAATTGATGAAGGGGAAAGTCTTGACTATGATGTTTGTATTATCGGATCAGGAGCGGCCGGAATTGCGGTTGCAAAAGAATTTTCCGAGTCAAATATTTCTGTCATTATGCTTGAGGCTGGCGGAATTGATTTCGAAGATGAATTGCAAACAGACTATACCTACAATGCTGTAAACGGTAGAGAGGGGGAATGGGACTTCACGCGCACTCGGCAATGGGGCGGGACGACATCTGTTTGGTACGGCCGATGCACAAAACTAAAACCGATTGATTACGAAAAACGAGATTGGGTGCCCAATAGCGGCTGGCCAATTGGACCGGCCGAAGTTGAGAAGTTTAACGGCCGAGCCTTAACTACCCTTCAGGTTTCGCATCAGCATGCGATTGATAGTGCTTACTGGCAAAAATCTGAAACAGTAAACGCCTTTAATTCAAACGACATTGATGCCAATGTGTTTTTATGGTCTAACCCGAAAGACATGGCTGTGGCGCACCACAAAAGCTTAGGGAACTCAAAATCTGTCACTTTATGCTACTACGCATTTGCTCAACAAGTTGTACCAACCGAGAACGATGATCATATCGACTCGGTCTTAGTTAAATCTGCAAACGGTAAACAGTTTTCTATCCGTGCCAAACATGTAGTCATAGCCGGTGGAAGCATAGAGAATTGCCGACTGCTACTGCTTTCGCAAAAGAATAGCCCCCACGGAGTTGGGAACCAGCATGACAATGTCGGCCGTTACTACATGGATCATCCGCGGATAGAAGGGATGGCAAAGCTGATGGTTAACTTTGAAAACAAAAATTGGCCATCTTTGATTCGACACTTGGATGAAACGATCACAGATGCTGGGAATATGCAGGTGTTTCTCTCGTTGTCTGAACAATTGCAGAGAAAAGAAAAGCTTTTAAATCATGGAACTGTATTTCGCTCAATATTTAAAGAGCAGATCGCCTCGGGGTATTTGGCCGCAAAGAATCTTTACTATTCGGTCAAAGGGAAAGACGGTAATGGCATTGATTACCGCGACGTAGCCAATATGCTGAAAGGGTTGCCTAAACTGGCTCAAACGAGCCTAAAACAAGCATTGGGAAAACCACTTACGTTTTCCCACCTGATCCTAATCGATCAGCTAGAGCAAGAGCCGGACCGTGCCAGCCGCATTTGTTTAGACAGTGAAAAAGATCGATTTGGCCAGCAAAAAACATGTATCGAATGGGAAATTGGCCAATCAACCACAGACAGCCTGCGGTGGTTTCATACCGCACTAGACAAGCGACTGCGGGAAATTAATCTAGGCTGGGTTGATAGCCCCATGATTACAGATCGCGATTACGTGCCAGAATTTACAGACGCCTGTCATCCTTCAGGTACAACCAGGATGAGTAGTGATCCTAAAACAGGGGTCGTGGATGCAAATTGCAAGGTGCACGGAATTGATAATTTATATATTGCAGGGAGCTCTGTATTTCCAACGGTTGGCTATGCAAACCCTACGTTGACTTTAGTGGCACTTGGTATTCGCTTAGCCGACAAAATTAAATCAAACTTAATGGTAGATTCAACGCCAGCCGCTGTAGATTCGTCTCCAGCCATTATTGAAGAAAGAGTATAAAACATGGTAAAAAAGACGCTTGGCTGGGCAGCTTACTTGGCTTTCCTTTTTGTGTTCTTCGAAATCACATTTCGAGTTTTATTTAATATCCCGCAGTTTATTTATATGCTGCCGTTTGACGATGCCTTTGAAGTTAAATGGTATTACTGGTGGGTAGATCGATATAAAAACCAGGGTGTTGACATCTATTTTAGCTTCGATGATTTTGACGAAGAAAAAGGGTGGATAACAAAACCTAATCTAACCAATTACCCGAGTGATGTAGACGATGTGGAGTTTACGACAAATTCAAACCGGCTGCGTATGCTTTACGATGTGCCGTATGAGAATGAAGATGGTAAACCACGAATATTGGTGTTGGGAGACTCATTTACCTTTGGTGAAAATGTAAACGACGATGAAGTTTACACCTACCTGCTAGATGAAAAATTGCCGGACTATACGGTTATCAACGGTGGGATGCATGGGTATGGTCATGACCAAATTTTGCTTCACTTTCAAGATGATGGGGTGAAATACAACCCAGACATCGTTGTGTTAGGTTTTATTTCAAACGATGTGGCCCGTAACGTCATCGGATTTCGTGATTTTGCTAAGCCGAAATTTGAGCTGGAAAATGATGAGTTGGTTTTAACCAACGTGCCGGTGCCTAAACCTAGCGAAGTCATTCAGCAGAGCTATTATCGTAGCCGCACGGTAGATGTCGGCCGCATTTTTTATGATATTTATCGTGAGCGGACCGGCCGGATTAAAGCGGATCAGGTTGCCATTACAAGCGCCATCCTTGATGAGATGGTTGAAACCACGCTTGAGATGGGGGCCACACCGCTGTTTGTCTTTATGCCTTGGGGTGAAGAATTAACCCCAGAGGTCACCGAGCTTGTTGAATGGGAAGAATTTTTGCTCGACTATTGTAAAACACAACCTGAGCTACATTGTTTAACCCTGAGACCAGACTTTGCCGAAGGATTGGCACAGGGGATTGAATATGAATACTTCCATTGGAAAGTGCCTGGAAATCAAACGGCGGCCGATGGGATTTACGACTATTTGGTCGAGAACGATTTAGTAGAGAAATAAAAAAAGACACCCCAAAAGGGCGTCTCAGCCTACACTCCATTATTCGAAATTTAAATTACTCACCTGACAACGGCCGTTCATACGCCGTTGTCAGGGCATGAATCATGACCGGCTCGATTAACCTTTGCGCTTGGTCCGCTATGCTGTCATACCCAGGGCCTAAATACCAAATGGCGGCTCCTTTTACCTGTGGATAGGGCGCATACAGACGATTGGCCCAATCGATGTGTTCGATGGCCGTTTGGCTGTATGGCACCGTTTCATAGGTCCAGCCCCACTCCGTAATCAAAACCGTCGGCCGGGCAATCCCCATCCCGTCTGTAATTTGATACAGCGATTGAAAACGGCCGACTAAATACGGTGCGTCCACTTCGATGGAGTTCTGCCTATAGCTGTATTCGTGTAGCGCAATGGCTAGGGTGTCCGGATTTTCAGCTGCCAGGCGCAAGAACTCTGACATTTTTTCACCCTGCCAATGGCTGTTTTCAGGCTCGCCCGAAGACCAGCCAAACGAGGCCCATTTAAAGCCGTTGGCCTGTGCCAGTGCGGCCGTTTCTAGCGAAAACTCAGCCAGCCATTCACTACGTTCTTTGTCTACTTCATTAATTGTTTCGAGCCACACTAAATCTTTGTCTAAAACGGCCGGCCATTTTTGCATGTGCAGGTCCCAATGTTTTTGAGCAGCTGCGGCCGGTGAGAGCGAATAATCGGGTACGTCATAACCAGTTTCTGCCCAGCGGAAGACCAAGACATGGGGAACCCCGCTGGCTTTCATGAGAGACTGAGCTTCTTCCAATGCAGCGGTATCGCTCACGCTTTTTAAAAAGAACGGGACGCCAGCCGCATCTAGTCGCTGCATGTAGGTGCTAAACCCGGTTCGGTTGCCACCCGGTCCGGTATGAAAGCCGATTTTGGCGGTTGCCAGCTCTACACCACGGCCGTTCATCTCTTGCCGCACGGCTAAGAAATCGAGCGTTGGGATTGGTGTGGGTGTTGGGGCGGGAGTTGGTGTAGCTGGGGGGGTGTTGGTTGGAACAGGTGTTGCTTTAGGAGCCGGGTTGTTGCTGATGGCGGGCAAATAGCTCACGCTGGTACCACTGGGTGCTGGATAAGGGGTAACCGGGCTGGCGGCCGGTGTCGGTGGCACAGTTGGCTCTGGGTAGCCGGTAGGGGCAACTTGAGTCACTGGCTCTGGCTCAGGATACCCGGCTGGGGCTTGGGTGGCCGGATCGGCCGCGACAGCCACTGCGGTTTGGGTTGCCGTTGGCTCATCCGTTTTGGTTGGTGCAGGGGATGGGGTTTGAGTCGGGGGAACTTCAGCAATTTCGGCCGCAGGTGGCGTGCTGATTAGCGTTGGTTGTTCCTCGACCGATTGGGGCGGGTTGCCCGAACATCCGTAAAGAACGACCAAGCCAATGGTTATGAATATAAAGCGTGAGAATTTCATGCAGGCTCTCAAGATAGCATGATTTTGCTGGAATTCCAGGTCTTTCTCAAAATCGACTAACCCAACAGATCCAGTAGCTGGGTCATTTGTTGGATATGTTCTACCTCTGGGGGAGAGTCTTGACACGCTTCGGGAGCAAAGTAAATGGGGCGCATACCGGCCGCCATTGCGGCTTGAATGCCAACTTGACTATCCTCCACGACCCAACAGTCGTTGGGGCTTACCCTCATTTGCTCGGCCGCAAATAAAAACAGGCCGGGATCCGGTTTCCACGAGCTGACATCATACGCGCTAAATAAATCGTCCCCAAAAAAGTCGCTCAACCCTGTTAAGTCTAAAGATTCTTGGATTTTGTGCATAGGGCCGCTCGACGCCACGCAAATCGGAATATTGATTTGCTCCAGAGTTTCTTTAACCCCCTCAATCGGTTTAAGTTCTTGCTGACACAAAACTGAAAATGTGCGGCGGTAGGCAGCTACAAAATTGCTGGGCAGATTGACATTTAATCGGGTAGAGATTGAATGTAGGATATTGGCTAACTTCCACCCTCGATAGCGGGCCACAAGGTCGGCCGGGTCTGCTTCGACCCCGACCGTGTTTAATTGTATTGCAAGGGCTTTGTTGGCCAGAAATTCACTGTCAACCAAGGTCCCATCACAGTCAAAAATTATGCATTTAGGCATCAGGTACTTCTCGATAATCTAAACTGATAATTTACCGTCTTCCAACGATTGTTTTTTTTTGCACTCTACTCAATTCCCATGATGTAATGGTAGTGAGCCTGACCCCCGTCCTGAATTTCTACTTCGATATCTTCGTAGAGTTCTTCGATTTTTGCAGCAAAACCGGCCGCATCTTCAGCTGTTACATCGCTGCCAAAGAAGAGGGTGACAATTTCCATCTCATCCATATCTTCGATTTGCAGTAACACATTGCGTAAAACCAAATCGATATCAGTTGCAGAGGCGCACAGCTCTCCGTCTACAAGGCCGATGAAATCCCCTTCGTTGACAGAGACATCATTAATTTCAACCGTGCGGGTGCCAATCGTGATTTGAGCCGTCACAACGTCCCCAATCTGTTTTTGCATGTTCTGGCTAACCGCATCTAGCTCTCCGTTCGGATTTAAAGCCAGCATCGCCGCAATGCCTTGGGGCACCGTGCGGGTTGGGATCACAACCACATCTTTTTGGCTCAGGTCACGCGCCTGTTCGGCCGCCAAAATAATGTTTTTGTTGTTCGGCATTAAAATAATTTTGTCTGTAGGCACTTCTTCAATGGCTGCAAACAGCTCTTCGGTTGATGGGTTGTTGGTTTGCCCACCTTCAACCACAAAGGCGGCACCCATCCCATGTAAAATGTTGACTAGGCCATTACCGGCCGCAACTGTCACGACAGCAACTTGGCCAGGTTCTACAACCGTTTTACGCTCTTCGGCCGCTTTGGCCATGGCAGCTACCCCGATTTGAACCCCTTCCGCATTTTCGTGAACTTGCCCTGATGCGATAATGTCGTCCATTTGCATCTGCATGTTTTCAACGACAACGTCTGTGACTTCGCCCAAGCTGATTCCGTAGGTTAATGGTTCTCCCGGGTCATCCACATGAATGTGAACTTTGACCGTTGTTTCGTCACCGACAACGACGGTTGAGTCCCCCATCGCATCGATTGTGTCACGGATTTCTAGAACGTTTAGATTTTCGCCTAAAAGGATAAATTGAACGTCGTAGTGATTTTCTAGTACGCCACCTTCTGGGATGGCCATCTCTTGAAATGTGAGGGCAGCAACGACTTCATCAAAATTGTCGTCGCTGGCGGCCATAGTTGTAGACAGGTCGTATTCGCCAATCGAGTAGAGGTACATCCCTTCAAGAATAAAGACAAGCCCTTTGCCACCTGAGTCTACGACCCCGGCCTGTTTTAAAATCGGCAGTTGATCCGGTGTCCGCTCAAGCGCTTGGCGGCAGCGGGTTAGCGCGCGACGCAAAATAAAGCGGACATCTTCGCTCTTTTCGGCCGCATCTAGCGCTTCTTCTGCACCTTCACGCACAACGGTCAAAATCGTCCCTTCAACCGGCTTCATCACGCCGCTATATGCGGTTTTTTGAGCCACATCAAATGCTTCCGCAAAATCGCGGGCCGACATCCGTTCTTTGCCTTCAAGCGAGGTGGCGATGCCGCGCCAAATTTGGCTCAAGATAACCCCAGAGTTACCACGGGCACCCATGAGAGCCCCGCGTGAAAATGCTTTGGCAAAGAGACCGATGTTTAATTCATCGCTCGACTGGACCGCTTTCCATGCAGAGCGCATGGTCAAAAGCATGTTGGTTCCGGTATCTCCATCGGGTACAGGAAATACATTTAGTTCGTTAACGATCTTTTGGTTTTTTTCGAGATTAATTAGCCCAGCTTGTACCAAAGCCTTGAATTGCTGCCCATCACATAAAGTTAATTTTTCTTCAGCAGCAGGGAATAGGTCTACAGTGGTTTGCATTTTATTCTTCCTAACGGTCACATGTTATGTGCAAATTTTAGTGGCTATCTAGGTACTGTCTTGCTCCCCTCTCCCATTGGGATAGAAGGTGGGGGGTGAACGAAGTTCACCTAGAGCCCAATAAAATTGGGCCCACCTCCCCCAACCCCTCCTCATAGGAGGGGAGCCAACCAGACCTGTATAGTTACAAATTTTATTCGTCTTTAGGGACGTGTCCTAGCCCTTGAACGTAGACGTTCACTGCATCTACCGGGCGATTCATCGCTTTTTCTATATTAAACTTAACGGTTTTTTGCAGTGTCTCTGCAACCGCCTTAATGCGAATGCCGTATTCAACAATCACATAAATATCAATTTCAAATGACTCATCACTTAATTTGATATCGATCCCTTTGTGGGGATCACGCGACAGCAGCTGTGCAATTCCATCGACCATGCCGCGACTTGCCATCCCTACAATGCCGTATGATTGTTTGACCGCGTGGTGTACAACCGATGCGATTGCGGTGGGGGTGATGTCGATTTGACCATAGGTTTTTTCAGGTTTGTTTTCATTCGTGGGTTGGTCAGACATGATTTTTCCTTTTCATTTGCTAGAGAAGCTAAAAGCTGGAATGCGTTGCATAAGGGCTGAACTTTCAAGTTCAGCTAGGTAGGGTCGGGAATAAATTGACCCGATCCTAACTTCTATAACCCCAAAAGTTTCTAATGGTCCCGATTATACTTTCTGGTTCTAATATTTGAAGGACGAAACGGTGACAGTTTAACAGTTTGTAAGGCGACTCTTTTGGCTTTATAACACTTTAAAGGGGGAATTGACCCAAAACGGTTTTAATTTCACTGTCTAATTCAGTTGTGATGGTCAGGGGGCTTTTGCTTGTGGGATGGGTTAGATCGAGCCGTATGGCGGTTAAGAACAAGCGACGGCTGTTGAAACGTTCTTCGAGCATTCTGTTGTGATACCGGTCGCCGTAGCGTCGGTCCCCCAATATCGGGTGGCGCAGGTGGGCCAAGTGGCGGCGCAGCTGGTGGGTCCGGCCGGTTTTCGGCTGTAGCTCTACCAAGGTGTAGCGAGCCGTCTCATACCGGCCGACCGGGATGTTAAGCTCGCATTGGGCCAACGGCCGGATATGGGTGATCGCATCCTGCTTTTCAATTTCAATCTCGGCCGCTTTTAGCTTTTTCTTTTTACGCTTGTCAAACAGCACCTTTTTTAGCGGATAGTCGAGCGTTTGCTCCTCATCTAACCACCCTCGCACCAGCGCCTGATACGTTTTTTGAATACGGCGCTCCGTAAAATCGTCCTTTAAAGCTCGGGTCGCTTCTTCGGTAAAGGCGAACAGTAAAATGCCGTTGGTCGGCCGGTCGATCCGGTGGAGTGGGTAGACATATTTACCCGTGAGTTCCGCTACTTGTTGTAGCGCAAACTCATCGGTCTGACCGTGGGCGATATCGGTGCGATGCACCAGCAAACCGGCCGGTTTATGCACCGCGACTAACGCTTCATCCTGATACAAAATACGCATACAAACAAAAAGGCGCTCTCTGGAAAACGCCAGAAAACGCCAAGGTTTTACCGTTTAAAAGCTGGGGAGCTACTTAATCTGAGTATTGCTTAAGCTCAGAACGTCTGAAAATAGTCTTTACAAATTATTTGAGCTCAAATATCTAACTTGAAATCAAC
>JAHDEN010000111.1 GCA_020628815.1 Chloroflexota bacterium
AATGGTGTCAATCGCTTCGAACAAGTTGCTAGCACCACAACCGGTTGCTGGGTCAATGCAATACTCGTAGGTAAAGACAACGTCATCTGCGGTGAATGGGGTTCCATCACTCCACATGATGCCTTCTTTCAAGCTCCAAGTAATGGTGGTCAAGTCTTCTGAAAAGCCACCATTTTCGAGGGTTGGGATTTCAGCAGCCAAAGCTGGAACTAATGCACCGGTTTCGCTGAATTTAGCGAGTGGCTCAAGTACAACCGAAGAAGCTTCGATTTCTTTTGTACCACCTGATTGATATGGGTTCAGGTTGGTAGGAGCTTGCCAGTAGATCAAAGTTAAGCGGTCGCCGATTCCGCGAGCACCACCAGGTACTTCAACCACGGTCTCAACTTCAACTTCCTTCACAACTTCTACTTCTACTTCTTTCTCAACAACAACCTCTTCAACAACTGTTTCAGTTTCAGTTACAACTCGTGTAACTTCAACCTCGACAACTTGAGGTTGGCAAGCAACAACGAGGATGCTAACCAATGCAAAAACTACAATAAACAAACTTTTCTTCATACGTTTATTCTTCTCCTTTCAGAATAGGGTTAAATATAAAGATCACTTAGGAATAAATAAAATAATAATTCTAATTTTAAAAATGAAATTGAGGGGGATGGAAAAATTTCCATCCCCCTCAAGAAAACGCTAATTATTCTTAGTTTTCAGAGCGTGTCCATTCAGCAATGTTCCACAATTCTGATCCCCAAGGGTTAATCCGAACACCGAGGATATCGTTACCGGCCGCAGAAACTGATCCACGATAGGTAATTGGAATCACACCAACGTCTTGAACGATAATATCGTTTAATCTCTTGGTTAATTCAATCCGCGCGTCTTCGTCACCAGTAACAGCCAATTCATTATAGGTATCTACAAAGTCATCGTTTACATACCGCATAATGTTGCCTGTACCCCAGCTATTGTCTGGGCCAGGAATCTCTTCTGGCAACCAACCTGAGAACATATCTTGGAAGTTCTGTCCTGATGCACCACTTGTGTACATTTGGATGTCTGCATAGAACTTAGCATATGTATCAGGGCTTGATGGGTCACCACCGAAGAAGACAGAGGCGTCGATATTACGTAATTCAGTCTCGATACCGATTTCAGCCCACCACTGTTTGATGAGTGCTTGGTATTGCTGGCGAACAGCATTAGTAGATGTCTGATACAGAACAACCAAAGGTACGCCGTCTTTCTCGCGGATGCCATCACCATCGGTGTCAACAATTCCCGCTTCATCTAACAACGCGTTTGCACCGGCAATGTCTTGGGTCAAACAGCTATCGTTTGCGGTAGATGTATATGCTGGCGGCCCCGGGAGAATGTTACAAGTTGGTAGAGCTAAGTTGCCATAACCGATTGTCGTCAAAGTTGTCCGATCAATCGCCATTGACATCGCTTTACGAACAGCAATATCGCTCAAGAATGGATGAGGATTGGTTCCATCAAGATAGAGAGAACGATCATCACCCAGAGAGGCATCGTCATTCGTGAAGTTAATCAACAAACGTTCAACGGCCGTACCACGAGCGGCTAGTACTTTACCGTTACCAGCCAATTCCATGGCAGCTAGTACTTCAGGTGGAACCTGTGTGTTCCAAGCGTAGTCAGCTTCGTTTGTTTCCAAAACAGCGCGAGCTGCATCTTCGGCCGAACCACCACCTTTCATAAAGACTTCGCTAAAGTAAGGTTGGTTTGGATTACGATAGTTCTCATTTGGTACATACAGAACTGAGTCATTTGATAAGAACTCAGCTACCGAATACGGTCCAGTTCCTACCGGGTTAAAGTTCTGTTCAGTACATTGAGCAGCAGCTGCACCCACACATTCTTCAAATTGAGCCCGTTGCAAAATTGGAGCTGTGTAAGTAATAAACGCTTCATACGGATATGGGCGAGCTTCTTTGAAAATGATCTCGACAGTTAAATCATCAACGGCCGTAATCGTGTCGATTGCTTGGAAAAGATTTACAGAACCACAACCGGTAGCAGGATCGATGCAATATTCATAAGTGAAAACAACGTCATCAGCCGTGAATGGGGTTCCATCACTCCACATAATGCCATCTTTCAGTTTCCAAGTAATCGTGGTCAAGTCTTCAGAAAAACCACCATTTGCCGTTGTCGGGATTTCATCTGCCAAAACCGGCACAAGTCTTCCGACATCATCAAACCGTGCTAAAGGTTCAATTACAAGAGAAGAAGCTTCAAGTTCCTTGGTTCCACCAGATTGGTATGGATTAAGGTTTGAAGGAGCTTGCCAATAAATTAGCGTGAGACGATTTCCAGCTCCACGTGCTGAAGATTCACTTTCGACTTCAACAATTTTTTCAACTTCCTTTTCAACGACTACCTCAACCTCTTTTTCGACAACTACTTCTTCAACAACTGTCTCCGTTTCAGTTACAACACGTGTAACCTCCACTTCAACGACTTGTGGCTGACAAGCAACTAGAAGTACGCATGCAAAGGCCAGTAAAATAATCAACAAACTTTTCTTCATTTTTTCTTCTCCTTGTAGGGTAATACTGAAGTTTTCACAAAAAAGATCGTAGCGCAAAAACGCGCGATGATTACATTTCACATAGCTTTGAATTAATGCTTAGGCCAGCTTGCAGTCTGCTGATCCCATAAGCCTAACTCAGTCTGCATAGACTTTTAATCGATCAAATGACACGCGGCAAAGTGACCCGGCCGAACTTCTCTCCATTCAGGGTCAATCGTGACACATTCTTTGTCATTTGCGATCGGGCAACGTGTATGAAAGCGGCAGCCTGATGGCGGATTGGCCGGGCTAGGGACATCGCCCTTTAGAATGACACGTTCACGATCTATCTCTTTTAGAGGGTCAGGAACAGGGACGGCAGAAAGAAGAGCCTGGGTATACGGATGTTGTGGTTCTCCATATAAAGCATCTTTTTCAGCCAGCTCAACGATTTTGCCCAAATACATCACCGCCACACGATCGGCGATATGGCGGACCATGCTTAAGTCATGTGAGATAAACAGATATGTCAAACCCAGCTCTTCTTGAAGTTCTTCAAGCAAATTGACAACCTGAGCTTGAATCGAAACGTCAAGGGCCGCGATGGGCTCGTCGCACATAATAAACTCAGGTTTTAGGGCGATTGCTCGTGCAATACCGATCCGCTGCCGCTGTCCGCCTGAAAACTCATGTGGATACCGATTTGTGTGAGAAGAGTTTAAGCCGACAAGTTCCAATAAAGATTGGACTAGTTTCAACCGTTCTTCGTATGAGTCATTGGTGTGTTCACGCAATGGCTCATCAATAATCGATCCAACCGTCATACGCGGGTTCAGGCAGGCATGTGGATCTTGAAAGATCATCTGCATGTCCGGCCGAATAGAACGCATTTCTTGCCCCGTTTTATCCGTGATCTCTTGTCCTTTAAATTGGATTGAGCCATCAGTCGGAGGATGGAGCATGAGTAATGTGCGGCCGGTGGTAGATTTGCCGCATCCGCTTTCCCCCACAAGGCCTAAAGTTTCCCCTTTGAAAATTTCAAAAGAGACACCGTCAACAGCCTTTACAGCGCCAACTTGACGCCGAATCACACCTTCGTAAATAGGGAAGTGTTTTTTGAGATTATCGACTTTTACTAAGACTTCTTTTGTTTTCATCTATTTTTATGATTTTTGATCGTAGCGAGGTTTCTCAGCATCAATGTCCCACCAACAAGCCACTTCGTGCATACCGCCGCCCTTGTTATTTACCTGTTCTAAAAGTGGATTCTCTGCAGTGCAGCGGTCAAATGCAAAATCGCACCTTGGGGCAAATGGACAACTGGTTGGTTCTTGCCGCAGGTTTGGCGGCTGGCCCTTAATATTGACCAACTTGTCATCAGTACCATCTAGTCTTGGTAAAGATCCAAGCAAACCACGAGTGTAAGGATGTTGTGGATTGGAATAAAGCTCGCGCACATCAGCTTTTTCTACAATTAAGCCCCCATACATAACTGCCACACGATCAGCCAAACCAGCAACAACGCCCAAGTCATGGCTAATCCACACAATCGCCATCCCAAATTCTTTTTGGAGACGTTTAATCAAATCAATGATTTGAGCCTGAATTGTCACGTCTAGAGCCGTTGTCGGTTCGTCTGCAATCAGAAGTTTTGGGTTACATCCCAAAGCGATTGCAATAACCACACGTTGGCGCATACCACCAGAAAATTGGTGAGGATAATCCTTCAGGCGTTGATCTGCCATCGGGATACCGACCAACTCGAGCAATTCAATGGCTCGTGCGGCGGCTTCTTGTTTTGTCATGCCCAGGTGGGTACGTAGCGGCTCCATTATTTGATGCCCAACCGTTAAGACGGGGTTGAGCGAAGTCATTGGATCTTGAAAGATAAATCCAATATGATGGCCTCTTAGCTGACGAAGTTCGTCAGGTTTCATATCTAAAAGATCGTTACCTTCGAAAATCGCTTGGCCAGATGCGATTTCGCCCGGTGGCATAGGGATTAATTTGAGTAAGGACATCATCGTTACAGATTTGCCTGACCCACTTTCCCCCACAACTCCTAGCATTTCCCCTTCGTCAATGCTGAAGCTGACCCCATTCACGGCGTAAACAGTACCGTCTTGGGTTCGAAATCGTGTTCTTAAATTATTAACTTCTAAAACCGATTGCATCCTTTTATTTCCTGTGCACGGGTAGTTATCAACTTTTTATATACACAATTTTGCTGCGTATTTTTTTAAGTTAACAAAATGATTGCAGGATTTTATATGTACCAGAAGTTTTGTCAAACTTAAAGTACATAATTATCTCCCCGTTATTTTTGGTTAAAAGTGACAATACGGTTGGCTTAACCGATTTTAATCGGCCGAATTCAATCCAATTATTTTAATCTTTTATCAACCCTAAACAGCCAAAGAAACGGTATACTTTAGCCATGAAAAATTCCGATATCGCCCAAGTTTTTGCCCAAGTTGCCACACTCCTAGAAATTAGAGGAGACAATATTCATCGCGTTCTGTCATATAAGCGTGCGGCCGAAAATTTAGGCGAATACCCAGAAGAGCTAACAAAATTATCTGCGGCCGGGGAACTTACTTCGATACCGGGGATCGGAAAAGCTCTGGCCGAAAAGATTCAGGAACTTATTGATAGTGGTCGCCTCACCTATCTTGACAATCTGGCTGAGGAAATCCCACTCTCAATTCTTGAGCTGTTGAAAATTGAGGGCATGGGACCCAAGCGGGTCAAATTAGTTTATCAAGAGCTGGGTGTGAAATCTCTGGATGAGTTAGATGAGGCGGCCAAAGATGGGAGCTTGGCAACCCTACCCAAAATGGGACAAAAATCGGTTGATAAAATAATTGCAGGCATTCAGGCGCTTAAATCTTTTGGGACAGATCGGGTCAAGCTGGGTGAAGCGCTGCCCTTAGCAGAAGAAATACTGGAAAAGTTACAGAAGTTACCAGCTGTCACAAACGCATCGATTGCAGGGTCGGTTCGGCGACGCAAGGAAACAATAGGGGATATCGACCTACTCGTTGCGACAGATGACCCTGAAGCGGTTATGAGCACGTTTACGACCTTGGGGCCAGAGTTTGAAGTTGCCCTAAATGGCCCGACCAAATCGAGAATTGTAAAGAAAGGATTAGGAATTGACTTACGCGTGCTGCCGGCCGAAAACTGGGGAACGCTCATTTCTTATTTCACAGGCAGTCAGGCTCACAATGTCCGTTTGCGTGAACGGGCCAAAGCGATGGGCTTAAGCTTAAACGAATATGCTTTTTCTAAAATCGATAGCGACGAAAAGATTTTGTGCCCAACCGAAGAAGATGTTTACAGAGTTTTAGAGTTGGCTTGGGTTCCGCCCGAACTTCGTGAAGACAAAGGAGAAATCGAAGCGGCCGAGAACGATTCTTTACCCCAACTCATCACCTTAGATGACATTCGAGGTGACCTGCATATGCACACCACATGGTCCGATGGGAGTCATACAGTTTTAGAAATGGCACAAGCGGCTATTGCGCTCGGCCGAGAATATATTTGTATCACCGATCATTCGTACAGCTTGGGCATTGCCAACGGATTAAACGAAGAGCGCATTCTGGCCCAACACAGCGATATTCAGCAGGTGCGTGACCAGCTTGGGGATCAAATCCATATTTTGCATGGGACCGAAATGGAAGTGCGGAACGATGGCAGACTAGACTTTGAAGACGATCTGCTTGAGTCATTAGATTTTGTGATCGCGGCCGTTCATACCGGTTTATCACAGCCGCGCCAGCAGGTTACAGACCGCATGTTGGGGGCAATTGAAAACCCACACGTCGACATGATCGCCCACCCTACCGGCCGACTGATCGGCCGACGCACCGGTGGCGACTTTGATATGTCAGCCATCATCGAAGCGGCAGCCCGCACCGGCACAATTTTAGAGATCAATGCGCACCCCAGTCGGCTAGATTTAAAGGATACCTACGTCAGGATGGCGCTTGAACATGGGGTGAAACTTGCCATCAATACAGATGCACATCACGTTGATCAGCAAAAATTAATGCATTTTGGGGTATCAACCGGCCGCAGAGGGTGGGCTGAGCCAAAAAACATCGTTAATTCTTGGGCATACGATGACCTAATACAATCGATTACAATGTAAACTAAAGTTGAAGGGAAATTTAGGATGCAAGGCTATTAATAACATGACAAACGAAAACAACTCCTCTGGACCAATAACGAAAAACCAGATCAAAACTTTTCAAACCGAACCTAGCCACGTCGCTACATTCACACGAAGCTTAAGAGCCGTGTTCCACGGGTTAGACGATAACACCGTGGATCAACTTCGCGGCTTTGGCGAACGCAAACATTTCCAAGCGGGTGATATCATCATCCAACAAGGGATTGTGGGTGAAACCTTTTATGTTTTAGTAGAAGGCCGCGTGGCGATTACCCAATCAAGCAGCACCGAAGAAATTACGTTGGGTGTTGTGACTCCGGGTAAATATTTTGGGGAGATGGCCCTGCTCGAAGATGTGCCTCGTACAGCAACTTGTGTCGCCTTAACGGAAGTTCAAGCATTAGAGGTAAGCCGAATCGCATTTGATGAAATCATGATGACCAAGCCGAAGCTGGCTTATGCGGTCATGTTCCAAGTTTTATCAAACATGCGTCGCAATGAGTCAAATGCACTCAACCAGCTCATGAACAAAGCGGAAGAGCTTGAAAAATCAAATCGTAAGCTAACCTTGGCCCAAGAAGAATTGGTCAAAGCTGAACGGTTCAAAAGGGAGATTGAGATTGCGGGGGAAGTACAGCGCAGTCTTTTGCCAAATCAAATCCCACAACATGAAGAAGTCGCTTTTGCGGCTTGGCTGGGTGCAACCCGGGCAGGTGGCGATTTTTACGACGTCATCGATCTTGATGATGATCATGTTGGCGTTTTAATGGGGGATGTTGGCAATCTAGGAATCCAGGCGTCTGTTTATATGGCCATGGTGCGCACGCTGTTCCGGGTCGAATGCCGCCGATCATTGAACCCGTTAACGGTAGCCCAAGCGGTTCATAACGGAATTCTTGATGTCACAACAGTTAGCGATATGTATGTCAACGTTTTTTATGGGGTTCTACACCGGCCGTCCGGCATGTTTTCATACATCTTAGCGGGTCAAGAGCAGCCGTTCTTGTACCGGCCGGGGCAAGGCATTGCCCAACTCAAAGGGCGGGGCAACTTTTTGGGATTGGCTCCATCCATCACCCTAAACGAGAAACGAATGAAAATGCGTAGCGGTGATAGGCTAATTTTGGTCAGCGACGGCATTTTTGGAGCCAAAAACAAAAAAGGGGAAAGTTTCACCCAAGAAAAGCTAATCTCGGTTATCAAACAAGAAAAAGACAAAGATGCCCCAGAATTGCTCGATTCATTGGTTAAAACCATAGATGAATGGACCAACGACGATGATCCCTACGCCAATAACGATTTGGCAGCCCTGATCATGCAAATGAGATAACCTCCACGCCTGACAAACATTTAGATCATCCTACATGGCAAAGACCGGCTTGGTTTTTGTGATCTTGCCGCGGAAACTACAGAGAAGCACCTGAAGAAAATAGCTCCAATTAATAATTTAGGCCTAATATCGAGAGAACCTATATAATCGTGTTTCAACCTATTCAGCTTTTCGAAACACGAGAGTAATTGCATTGGAAAACGAGGAACAACAAGAACAAATTAGATCAGGCAGTTCTCCAGTTTTTTGGCTGCTGGCCGGCATTTTATTTACCGTTTTAACGTTAGCCTTAGGGGTGTTTGCGCTAAATTCTATGCTAGCTGTCCCCCCGGCCGAAAGTGATACCGTTGCCGCAGTGCCGACGATCATTCGGATAACTGCCCCACCTACGCCTGTACCCAGCCCTACCCCGATCATCCCTACACCCACCTCAATCCCCACCCTGACCCCATCCCCTACCCCAGACCGGCTGGTAGCCCCAGAAGAAATTACGGGGGGCTTTTTTGCGCAAGTTGCCAACACCGATGGCATCGGGGTTAATTTCCGCAATGGGACAGGCCGTTCAAATGAACTTATCTCGGTTTTAGAAGAAGACACCGTTGCTTTAGTAATTGAAGGGCCTATTGATGATGATGGATTTGTCTGGTGGCGGCTTGAATTGGAAGATGGCACGCGCGGGTGGGTCGTTGCTCAATTTATTATTCCGGCCGGACAACCTATAAATTGGCGGTAAACCATATGAGTCAAGAACGCATTCAAGAATTAAGAGATCAACTTAACTATCACATTCATCGTTATTACGTACTTAATAGCCCTGTGGTTAGCGATGCGGAGTACGATGTGCTGTTTCATGAGCTACGTCAGCTGGAAGAAGCCAATCCAGACCTGATCACGGCCGACTCCCCCACGATGCGCGTGTCTGGCGAAGTGGCAGATGCGTTTGAAAAAGTGGCTCACACAGCGCCGATTTTGAGTTTAGCCAATGCGTTTAATGGGGAAGATCTGCACGATTGGGAAGGGCGCAACCGGCGTCACTTAAAAGAAGACCCGGCCGCTGACGAGCCGTGGGATTATGTGGTTGAGCCAAAAATCGACGGGCTAACCGTTGTACTCACCTACGAAAACGGCCGATTTGTCTTGGGCGCCACGCGCGGCAACGGTGAGATCGGTGAAAACATCACCCAAAATCTGCTCACCTTGTGGAGCTTGCCCAAACGGATTCCGGTAGATCGGGAGTCAGATTTGCCGGTACCCGCCCGGATCGTTGTGCGTGGCGAAGCGTTTTTCCCACTTGATCAGTTTAAATCTTGGAACAAAGGGTTAGAAGATGCGGGGGAAAAAACCTATATGAACCCGCGTAATGCGGCCTCTGGATCGCTGCGTCAGTTGGACAGCCGTATCACCGCAGCCCGGCCGCTGACCATGTTTTGCTACGACATTGTTGATTGGGACGGAGATGTGCCGGAAATGCAGTGGGAGCGACTGCAATATTTAAAAGATTTAGGCTTTCCGGTTGCGCCTGAAACGGTGTACGCCAAAAATATCGAAGCGGTGGCAACACGGTTTGAAGAGTGGATCGAGCTACGCAACAAGATCAACTACGAAGTTGATGGGATTGTGGTCAAGCTCAATAACAAAACGTTAGGGGACCAACTTGGCTTTACCGGCAAAGATCCCCGTGGTGCAATTGCGGGCAAATTCCCGGCGCTTGAAAAAACAACAAAGCTGCTCGACATCAACGTTAATGTCGGCCGGACCGGCGTGCTGGCCCCGGCTGCGGTGCTTGAACCGGTTGAGCTGGGCGGTGTTGTGGTGCGGAATGCAACGCTGCACAACTTCGACGAAATTGCCCGCAAAGATATTCGTATCGGAGATCGTATTTGGGTCAAACGGGCCGGGGATGTGATCCCGTATGTTGTGGGGCCTATTGCTGACTTGCGCGATGGCTCTGAACGGCCGATAGAAATTCCAACCCATTGCCCCTCTTGCAACACCCCGACTGTCCGCATCGAAGGAGAAGTTGCCGTCTACTGCGACAACCCATCCTGCCCAGAACAGCTGGTACGCCGTGTTGAATATTTTGTGAGCCGAGGTGCGATGGACATTGACGGCTTTGGCTCGCAAACGGCCGAGTTGCTCGCCAACTTAGGCATGATCAAAGATTTGGCCGATGTCTATTTTCAAGATCGTGATGCGCTGCTTGAGCTAGAAGGGTTTAAAGACAAGAAAGTCGACAATCTGTTAAACGGGGTTGAAAAGAGCAAAGAACAGCCTGCCTCCCGCTTTTTAACCGCACTGGGCATCCGTTTTGTGGGTGAAGTTGTGGCGGGTATCTTGCTGGATGAGTTCCGTAGTATTGATGTGCTGGGCGAGGCTGATCAAGAATCGATTGAAGCGGTACATGGGATTGGGGCAGGCACGGCCGCAAGTTTGGTGCGTTGGTTTGCAAACGAACGGAACCAAGCCTTGTTAACCAAATTCCGTGAAGCGGGGCTTCAGTTTTCGATTGGCGAAAAGCCGCAAGCCCCTGAGGGTGGATTGCCGTTAGAAGGCCAAACGTTTGTGATTACCGGCACGTTGCCCAGCATGAGCCGGCCGGATGCGAAAAAACTAATCGAAGCGAACGGTGGCAAAGTTACCGGTAGCGTGAGCAAAAACACCAATTATTTGTTAGCGGGTGAAAAAGCGGGCAGCAAACTAACCAAGGCAGAAGGGCTGGGAGTTACCATCATTTCAGAAGAAGAGTTGAACGAGCTGATCAGATGAGATCTTATGTAGGGGTCGACGCCATCGGGACACAAATGGATCGAAGAATCCAACATCCACACCGATGGCGTCGCCCCCTACGGCGATACTTACTTTCTCCTGGATAAATTCAAAATAAAGAAATCCCTCAAAACTGTAACCTTTTCCCCTTTCAACTGTTATAGCACCTGTATGCAAGTTTCTGTCATTTGCACTGTCCTCAACGAAGGGGATGCGATTCGGCCCCTACTCGATTCGCTCATAGATCAAACGCGCCAAGCTGACGAGATTGTTATCGTCGATGGCGGGTCTACTGACCACACTGTCGAGGTGCTGACCGAGTACATGTCGTGGTTGCCCATCAAGCTAGAAACGGCCGAAGGGGCCAACATTAGCGAGGGGCGCAACGTGGCGATTGGCTATGCGCAAGGTGAAATCATCGCGGCAACCGATGCCGGTGTGGTTCTGTCCCCCGTTTGGGTCGAAGAGTTGGCCCGGCCGATTGAAGAAGGGAGCGCAAAAGTCACCGCTGGCTGGTTTGAATCTGACCCGTACACCGATTTTGAGGTGGTCATGGGAGCCACCGTCCTACCAAACCTAAGCGAAATTGACCCTGAAACATTTTTGCCATCAAGCCGCTCGATTGCGTTTTTAAAGTCTGAATGGGCCGCAATTGGCGGGTATCCCGAATGGCTTGATTATTGCGAAGACCTAATCTTTGATATTAATTTAAAAGATCAGGTCGAAGCGTTTGCCTTTGCACCCTACGCGGTGGCATGGTTCCGGCCGCGTGGCTCAATTCGCTCGTTTTACAAACAATACTATTTGTATGCACGGGGTGACGGTAAGGCTAATTTGTGGGCCAAACGGCACTTGATCCGCTATTTGACCTACTTGGTTGCGGTTCCGATCATCGGCCGGATGATTTGGCGCGCCCGCTGGTACGGCTGGATTTTGGCCGCGTTCGGAGTCGTCGCCTACTGCTATCGACCTGCCACACGCTTATGGCCGCTCACGCGGGGATGGTCTCCGCCTGGGCAGGTCCGTGCCTTCGCCTTGATCCCGATCATTCGTCTGGTCGGTGATGTGGCTAAAATGATCGGGTATCCGGTGGGGCTTTGGTGGCGCTATCAGCAAAAAGACCGTGACAACGAACCACCTGCATAAGCTAAATTCGATCTTCACATTTCCTAAACAGACCCACAATATAATTTCCTACATCAATTCAACAAACTGAAGTAGACTTGGCCGATTCAATTTGCAATCTACTTTTTAAAACTCATGAAAACGATTCTAGTTGTAGACGATACAGATGCGCTGCGCATCATGGTAAAAAAATATTTGGTAGGTGAAGGGTTCCGGGTTGTAACAGCCAAAGACGGCCGTGAAGCCCTGTTTGTCGCCCGCGATGAAAAGCCAGATTTGATTGTATTAGATCTGATGATGCCAGAGATGGACGGCTATGATTTTATGCGCGTCCACGGCCGTGAAGCGGATACGCCGGTGATCATTTTGACCGCCAAAATGGAAGAAACCGACAAGGTGTTGGGGCTAGAGCTTGGTGCGGATGATTACGTCACCAAACCATTTGGTATGAAAGAGCTCACGGCTCGTGTCCGTGCTGTATTACGTCGCCTAGAAAAATCTCAATCAAACGGCAGCAGCAATGCGGTCTTGCGGGCCGGTGAGCTAATGCTTGACCCAGACAGCTACTTGGTTCAACTAAGCGGCCAGAATATCAACCTAACCCCTTCAGAATTTGATCTGCTAGCGGTGCTAATGCGGAATCCCGGCCGGGCTTTTAGCCGTGCCGACCTGCTCGACATGCTGCAAGGCACTTCGTTTGAAGGATATGAACGGACCATTGATGTCCATGTGCGAAACTTGCGCACCAAAATTGAACTCGACCCATCTAATCCTGAATATGTAGAAACCGTTTACGGTGTGGGATACCGCTTTGGTAAAAGATAAAGCCAGCGACTAACAAATCATGTTCCGTTCAATCTCAATTAAACTCACAATCGCATTTGTTTTTGTCTCACTCATTGGCATTGGGCTGATGGGATGGCTCGTGCGCGCCCGGACTGAACCGCAAATATCACAGTTGCAAGACAGCAACCGTGATGCGCTGTTTATCAGCTTTGCTCAAGATTGGTACGAAGAAAACGGAGAATGGGACGATATAGGGCGTGGTTTAGGTCGAAATAGTAGCGGTAATGAAAATGGGGACAGCCGTCGTTTTGCACGGGGCATAGTCCTGACTGATGACAATCACGAAGTCGTTTTCGGCCGGGCGGCCGGGTATCGGGTTGGTGACATGGTCAAAGATCAACAGCAAGACCGAGCACAACCGATTGAAGTAGACGGCGAAGTGGTGGGCTACTACTTGTCTTTCCAGAGCTCATCAGGCTCAGATAACGCCGCGGCAATACAAGCGATCAACAGAGCAGAAGATATCTTTTTGCAACAGTTCCGAACCGCAATTTGGTTAGGCGCAGGCTTGGCGATTTTGGTCGCCTTGCTGGTTGGAGCCTTTTTAGCGGGCACTTTATCCCGGCCATTACGCAAACTAACCACGGCAACCCAAGAACTCGCAAGTGGGAATTTGGGTCATCAGGTAGACGTATCATCCAACGATGAAATCGGGAATTTGGCGCAGGCGTTTAACAAAATGAGCATCGATTTGGCAGAGGGTGAGCGGCTGCGTCAGCAAATGACGGCCGATATCGCTCATGATTTACGGACGCCGCTCAGTGTTATCTTGGGCTATACCGAAGCACTAAGCGAAGGGAAATTTGAAGGGGACAGCGAAATCTACGATGCGATGCACAATGAGGCACAGAATCTCAACCGCTTAATTGATGATTTGCGCACCCTTTCGCTGGCAGACGCAGGCAAACTTTCGCTCGAAAAAACATCTATATTAGCCAGCGAAATTTTGCAGCAGGCGCATGCTTCTTGGCGCATGACCGCATCTAATAAACAAATTGAGCTAAATTTAGCCGCTGAATCTGATTTTGACTTATCGGTTGATCCCGGCCGAATGGGACAAATCATGAGCAATTTGATCTCTAACAGCATCCGCTACACACCGGCCGGTGGCTCGATCACATTGGGCACACGGCGGGATGGTGAGCGCAAAGTCATCACGGTTCAAGATACCGGCAGCGGAATGCCGGCCGAACAGCTCCCCCACATTTTTGACCGCTTCTACCGAGCAGATTCAGCTCGCCACACCGCCCAAGGTCAGTCGGGATTGGGGTTAGCCATCGTCAAATCGCTGGTCGAAGCACATAATGCCACAATCTCGGTAGACAGCGCCCCCAATCAAGGGACGATCTTTACAGTTAGTTTTTAACATCCGCGAAAATCAGCAATTATCTGCGGCTAAATTCTTAAACAAAACTGAAGTTAAACAAAAAAAGGCCCAGCATTTTATTGCTGAGCCTTTTTGCTTTTATAAGGGCAGTCTGTTTTGCCGTTATGGTTTCACAATGTATGGGAAGAAAATAACCGGCCGCAAAACAACCGCATCAACAGTTGAGCCTTTGGCTACATCTTCAACCACCTCAACATTTCCGGCCGCATCCGCCCCGATCACTCTAAACTCATAAGCCGAACCATCAGAAGGGGCAAATCCAATCACAGAATCAGAAACATCTTCAGCCAGAACAGACCAAACTGCGCGGGACTCAGACACCCGATACTCAACCGTATAGCTGGCTAAGCCCGATCCATCGTCTTCACCGGCCAAGAAAATCCGATAGCTGCCATCAGATCGCTGTGCAATCGAAACAATATCAGTTTTAGGTGCTTCTACATCAATGCCAACCTGCCAAACATCTTCAGGATCAGGTTCGGCCGCTGTTAGCCCCAGCACTTCTACTTGCCAAAACAGCTCGTCATACGGCTGGTCCAGGCTGACCGTCGTTTGGGTCACCCCAGATGACAATGTGACATTCGAAACGATCGACTGCATATCCTCAGTTGTGGAAAGTTTGAGCGACCACTGCTGTGGCCCAAAGAAAACATCGTAGTCCCAAACAAAATCAACCGTTTGCTGGTTCACCCAGGCCCCATCGGCCGGGCTGATCAACGTAAATTCCGGCTGCGGAATGTCGTCACCCGTTGCAGGGGTCAAACGAATCGCATCAAACCAGATGCCGTTCCCGCTATCAACGGTTAAATCTGAAAGATAAACTGAATATGTTTCTCCAGCTTTAAATTCATAACTGCCTAGTTTGGCCCAAAGTCCTAAATGCGCATCCTGATCAATCACGACGTCGGTTGAGCCACGCGCGTGCCGAATCTGGTATGGGGCAGATGAGGTTTCCCGCTCACCCGTATTACAGAATGGGATCATCGCATCGACCACATAAAAGCCATCCGTAGGTACTTGGAAGGTCCACGTACCATTATTGACCGCTTCGGCCGGATTGTTGGTCGAGAAAGTAAACCAAGCATTGCCGTTAAAGCCACAGTCATATTTACCCGTGTACCAGTTGGCATCGCTGCGTTCAAATCCTGAGCTCAACTCATCTATATAGATGCGGTCAGGCACAAAATCAAGCCGTTCAGCTACCCGCTGGCGAATTTCAGGCAGCATGTCGTGTGCCTGTTGCCCGGGGCAAGATGTGGTCCCATGTGCATCACGGTGGCCCATCAAATTCGGCCGGCCGCTGGACAGAGAATCCGCATACGAAGAACCCCAAGGATCAATATCTTCTAAATCAGCTTTCCAAGCCAAAATATCAACGAGTGCATCCGCCATCGCTGGTGGTGGCTTAATACCGTTGTACGGTGGCCCAGGCTCTGTAAACGTGCCCAATAAAGAGACACCCATACTGTCAGAGTTAATGTTACCCGCATGTGTTCCCATCACATTGTCCCCACCCCGGTGGCCTTCATAAATATTTCCATTTGGATCAATCAGATAGTTGTATCCAATATCTCCCCAGCAGCGGCTAAAGGCATGGTATTGCCAAATAGCTCGCACCACGGGGGCCCAGTTGGTTGCCGAGTTTGAGGTGACGGTGTGATGCACAACTAAGTGACTGACGTTTGCATAGCGCAATCGATCTCCATCAACACAGCCGTTTCCAGAGTTCCCCTCGTCCGGCCGACATAAGTCAGACGTACACCAGACATCACGGCTAATGATTTCAGGTTTGGGGTTTGCCAACGTATCTTCAGCTACAAAGCCAGAAGACGCTTGGAGAGCGGCCGTTAGGTCAGCCTGCTCAGCAACAAGTTCGGTTGTGGTTGGTCCGTTGGTCGAATCGATAAAGGTCAGGCGTACGTTTGGAATAATAGATGGCAAACTTGAGCGCAGTTGAACCTGCGTATGCGTTTGTGATGCATCACCGACAAAAAACATGTCGCTTGTAACCAAATCGCTCCCTTCTACAGTTAAATCGGCACTCGCTTCGAGCAGGTTCCAGTCAGACCAAACCCCATTTTCATCACCCGTTCGCATCTCGATAAAAAAGAAAAGCTTTTCAGGCGGGGTCCATTCAACAACCAGTGCGTTAAACGGATGTGGTGCTGCGATCAAGCCAGATTCGGCCGGTCGATCGGCCGCGATCTGCGTCGTTTCAACATTCTCTAACGAAAACTCTTCCACAGGGATCGGTTCATCCGTATCTTGGTTGGTGCCTAAGAACGAAGCGTTTGACAGAACCAACGTTGGAATAGCTCCTAAAAATATAAGTAAGGCGATAAGTAGCCAGTCACTTCTTACAACTTTCAAAACTGTTACTCCTAAAAAGCAATAGGTAGGATTCTCTGGTTAGGTTTTAATGCGCTCCCACAATAATAAAAAAACAATCTCTAGGATTTTCCCCGTTTAAGCAGGAAAAACCTTCATAATCATGCCACGAGTATATGCTTTATGTCATGTAATCGCTCAAAAACCAATCAACATTCACTCAAATTATACCTCTGGTTAAGCTGAGTTTAAGTATGCAGAACCGATTGATCAGGTTTTTTGGCTTAAACAAGGGGTTGAGCCCTCATAGAAATCGCCCGAGCTGATACATATGTGTACCTACAAGCGTCACCTTGAAAAATGAAGATTTCAGCCAAAACCGATCTGCAAGATATAATTTACCCCTATGTTATCGTTTTGGTACCAAACACGTCATATCAGCACTCGCATCGGCCGTACATTAGGAGCCAGCTTTGGCATCATGAGCGGCTTTTTGGCCATCATGCGGCTACTCTACGAAATCAGCTTTCCTCGGTTTGATTGGTCCGGCCGGATCGAAATTGTATTGCCTATCGCCATTTTACTGGCCATCGGAACCGGATACTTTTTGCCCCGTTTTCGGCTTTGGTGGCTCCCATTGCCCCTGCTGTTTAATTTGCTGTGGTTGCTTGACCCCACCGTTAATCCCACCCGCAGCCTGATTTTGTTCAGCAGCACGCTTTTAGCCATCGTGCTATTTTGGCTCAGCAGTCGCGAGGCGGACGAGCGCACCTTATACGGCCGCTGGCTGTTCCCGCTCATTTTGGTGGCAACCATCGGCACACTGTACCTGCAAACGATGAGCCATAACGTCGGCATGGCAGACACGTTTGAATTCCAAGTAACCGCCCCCAAGCTGGGCATCGTCCATCCAACCGGCTACCCGCTTTATTTGATGCTGGGCAAGCTCTGGACCCTGATCCCGTTTGATTCGGTGGCGTGGCGGCTGAACTTTGGCACCGCCGTCTATGGGATTGCGGCGTTATTTATCACCTTTAGGCTGCTGGTCGAAATCGGCCGCCCAACCGAAGAATTGGGCAGCATCCGGCCGTGGGTAGAACCCTCCGCCTTTGTTGCCACCCTGATCTTAGGCACCCTGCCAATCGTTTGGGGGCAATCGATTGCGGCTGAGGTTTACTCCCTCCACTTACTGTTTGCAGCGGGCGCCCTGTGGCTGATGAATCGCTTATTGACCGGCCGTATCAACTGGGAAACAGGGGTGTTCTGGCTGGCCCTGTGGCTCGGGCTGAGCATGACCAATCATGTCACCAGCGTGTTCACGCTCCCGGCTGCCGCCTTGGTCATGTGGCTGACTTGGCCCAAAAATAAATTTCTAAGCCCGGCCGATACCTATTGGGGGCGCGGCCTACAGCTCGCTTTCACATTCCTCATCCCGCTGTCACTTTACGCCTATCTCCCCATTCGCTGGCGTGCGGTCAACGACGACCCGATGGGATTTAACCGCTTTATTGAATGGGTCATCGGGGGCCGTTTTCAAGATGCACTCCAGCTTCAAGCACCGTTTACAGACCCACAGCGGATTCCCATTCTGTTCCAGCTTATTTTTGACCAATGGCCGTTTTGGCTGTTGGCCCTAGCCCTAGTCGGTCTAATCACACTGTTGATTCGACGGTTGCCTTTGGCCATTGCGTTGCTCATCACCGCGGCCGGATACACCTACTACACGCTCAGCTATTACGTGCCAGATTTGGCCGTATTTATGCTCCCTATCCATTTAATCTTGGCCATCTTCTGCGGCTTTGGCCTGATGACGTTGATCGACATCCTAAACCAAATGCTGCGGGGAGATATGCTTCCGGCCGGTTCCTTCCGGCTATCCCTACTGTCACGTTTCCCGATTTTGCTACTGATCCCGCTTGCGCTTCTTACCGCCCTGCGCTTTGACCAATTAGATCAGTCCCCGGAAGACAATCGAGAACAGTGGGCACGGGCCACCTTACGGCAAGATTTGGCCCCGCACGCCGCCATCCTTGCAGATAGTGAAAAACACCCGCCGCTGTATTACGTGCAGCAAACTGAAAATCTGCGCCGTGATCTTGAGATTATGATTCTGCCAAATGAAGAGGCCTATCGAGCAGAGTTAGACCGCAGAGTGGCGGCCGGGCAAACGGTCTACTTGGCCCGATATCTGCCCCAGCTGGCTGGGATTTACAGCCTGCAAAGTGCGGGACCGCTGACCGAAGTATCAAATCGCCATTTGCGCGCACCGGGCGATGCACCAACCGCCAGTTTTGACAACGTTGATCTATTGGATGTAGAGATCAATCCCCAATCGCCCTTTGACTCTGAAATGGTTCAGGTTGACCTGACGTGGCGGGTGAACGACCCACCCGAGCAAGAGCTAAAAGTTAATTTACGCTGGGCCGGATACGAGTCGATTTTTCCGGCCGGCCGCCTGCCCGTCAACGACTTTTTACCGTTTAATGGGGCTGACAGTGGTGAATACATTCAGGATTTTTACCAACTCCCGATTACGACACCCCAAATCGCCCAAAAAGAACTTGAGCTAGAAATCGCTGTGGCACCCCCATTCACCCCCTCGGCCGACATGGAATGGCAGTCTGTAGCCGAAATCAACCTTGGCAATGATGCGGCTACAGCCAGCATGAGCAACTTAAAATCGGTCCGGGTACAGGTCACCGACCGCTGGAACAATCGGTTCTTGCCCGACTTACTCAACGGGCAGGTCGTTGTCGGCCAGCAGGATATGGCTCTCAGCCAAATCTCCCTGCCTGAAACGCTTGAGCCAAGCCCGATTCCGGCCGTGTTGCCCGCCAACTTTGACCAGTTTTACCGGCTCGAATCTGATCCACCGGCCGAAGGAGTGCTCCAATCGGGCGAGTACAAAATTTATACGACGGCTCCACAAACGGGTGAAACACCCATTCGCTTGCGGTGTGGCTGGCTCCGCTGGCCACAAGATCGCTGCCTGCTCGGCACTGTCACCGTGAGCGGTGTTGCCCTACCAGACGACGCAATTAACTATGCAAATCAGATCGCTTTACTCAACCATGAGATAACAAAAACCAATTTGGCACCCGGCGGGACGGTTGAGTTGAGCACAACGTGGCAAGGGCTAACTAAGATAGGGGAGGATTACACCATCTTTGCCCAAGTGTTAACCGAAGATGATCAAATTGTGGGTCAGCTAGACATTAAACCGGCTCAAGGGACCCGGCCGACCAACCTTTGGGAACCGGGGGAAATTTTGGAAGATCGGTATGTCATTCCACTCAACGACACATTTTCGGCCGAAAATAGCCACAGGCTCATCATCGGTTTTTACCGGCTCTCAGACTTTCAGCGTTTAACTGTGGTAGATCCGGCCGGAATCCCTATCGGGGACCATTTTGTGATACCGCTCGGCCGGTAAACATAGTTTGTTCATCGTTGGGCATATGCAGGGACGGACACCATCGGGCATTGATATCAACTTAAGCAGATTTGGAAAGAAATCATCTATGCCAAATTTGATCAAGTGATGTAGGGGTGTCCCTCGTGGCATTTGTTCCAACTATTGTAGTGATGCAACGAAAGTCTGTGTTTTCTGTGTCATTATTTCCATTCTGGGGCGAGACAATTTATGGGATTTTC
>JAHDEN010000325.1 GCA_020628815.1 Chloroflexota bacterium
CGGCAAGGGGAACGGCCGTATTGGGATTTTGATAGACTCTTGGTTCCGACTTAAGCTTTATCATATTTTGCTCTTAACCCGCACCAATATGCAATGAGTTGCTTAACGGCCGCTTCACCGGCCGTTAGGTCAGGTGCAAGCCTTGTTAGGCGGCTCCTTACTAGCCCTTTTCAGCATAGACCATGCGCTCAATTTTCATTGAGGGCAGGTTGCGACCGATTGATTTTGCATACCGATTGTTGAGTTCTTCGTAGCTTAGATCTTCAATTAAACGCCAACCGTACTCTTGGAGAAAGTCGCCGACTTCGGCGGGGTCAAACCCAAAGTGCCAGATATTGTTTTTGGTGACCATCCGTTCGTAAAACTTTTCTTCACCGTAGAGATTTTTGCCCTCGATAAAGTCTTTAAGGACGTAGGTGAAGGTGAGTTGACTCCCCGCGGGAGATTGGGCGAGGAAGTGGAATGTTTGGCGAACGGCCGTTTCCGTCAAATACTGCGACACTGCTTCCCAAATAAAGAACGTCTTCTTATCCCCGTTGTACCCATGGTCGTTGAGCACCACTCCCAAATCTTGCGTCATGAAGTTAATCGGCACCAGCGTGACTTGGGCTGGGATGTTGCCTAACGCATTCTGTACCCCTTTTCGTTTCGCTTCAATATTCACGAGTTGATCTACTTCCCAAGCTGGGATGGTTGCCAATTTAGGAAGGCGATAAACACGCGTGTCAAACCCCGCGCCCAAATTGACGATAGCGGCTACAGATCCATTTTCGGCAGTAGCGATAATTGTGTCATCAATGTACCGCTTGCGGCATAAAAAGGCACTCGATGCTCCTTCAATCTGCTTTTCAAACAGGTTGATCATCCAATTGCGTAACAGCGGGATGCGCAGTAGTTTTAGGAAGAATCGCACTCCCCCCGGCAGGACTTTTGTTGCTAAATCATCATCAATGATGCGTTGCGCTGGCGGCTCATATTGTTCCATCGCCACGAGGAAAGTAGGGGCACTGCCGGTTTGGGCGGCACTGCTTGTGTCAAATGGTTCATTAGTTTGGGGCATGGTTTTCTCCAAATCTAATCTGACCACATGTCCTAATCTGCAAAACAAGTGATTAGGGCGTCGTCATCTTTAATCCGCCGTTCAGTTGCTTAAGCAGCACGGCCGTTCCCCCGCCGTGTCAGCTTAAAGCCTTTGTTAGGAGGGCTTCTTCCTCACCGCAGAGCCTCTAATTTACCATCTTTTTCGTGGAATATGCGACTCAATTTCGGGCAAGCCCGCCTAACAATGTATTATACCGACGCAGTTCGGGATAATACTGAAAAATAGGTCTTATGCCGAATGGTTTTGGGCTGTTTTTCGGCATAAGACCTTATTTTATGGGTTTATCAAGAAATATTTTCTGTATAAGACCAAAATCGCCGGTTTATACGGAATTAATTCGGCTTAAACCGGCTTATTCAGGTTTGTTGAGAATCGAGCTTAATCAATTACAATTGCCGGGCACCACTTTCGAACCGAGTTAATGAACACCACCTCGTCCGCATCGTAGAGCGCTTGCAGGGGCAACACCTTGGCCGTCAGTTTGCCTGCATCAATCAAAAACTGCCGATAGGTGCCGGGGAGCAGGCCACTGCTTAAATCGGGTGTCAACCAGCTGTCTCCAAAACGTAAACAGATGTTGCCGATGCAGGTTTCCGTCAGCTCATTCCGCTCGTTCCACAAAATCACATCATCTGCATCCGGCCGGTCTCCCCTGAACTTGTTGTAGGTGGCTCGTTGAGTCGTTTTATGTCGCAAAAATAGATCATCATGCTGGATCGGGGTTGGTGCGACGGCCAGAAACATCTGTTGTCCCGTCGGCCCCGCCTCGGCCGTTTGTAGCCTAATCTCTCCGGCCGATGTGAGCAGTAAGCGGCCGCGGGTTGGTGTTGAAACAGTTTCAGCCGCTTCAGCCAAGGCATGTCGTACGGCCGCCTCATCCACCAAAAAGCCCAATTGTTCGGCCGAGCGTAACAGCCGTTGCACATGGTAATCGAGCAAAAACCAGCCGGTGTCGGGCTCCCACAGCAGGGTTTCTAACAGCATAAATTCAGGCGATTGACTCATGGGACGGGCACCGTTTTTGCATCAGATGGGAACAGAATTTTCGACTTGGTTTGCGTTTCAACCCACTCGCTCTCTGCTTCAGAATCCCAAACAATCCCGCCGCCCACGCCGTAGGTTGCTTGTTGGGTCTCTTGATCAACCACGGCCGTGCGGATGGCCACATTAAACGTTGCGTTGCCGTTTGGCTCAATCAGCCCGATCGAGCCGCAGTAGATGCCGCGCGGGGTTGATTCGAGCTCTCTGATGATTTGCATGGTGCTGACTTTGGGCGCACCTGTGATCGACGCACACGGGAAAAGGGCTGACAGCACATCGGTCAGATTTTTCTCCGGCCGGACATCCGCCTCAACCGTACTGGTCATCGTCCACAGCGTTGCATATTTTTCCAGCTCAAACAGCTTGGGGACCTGCACCGTGCCCAACGTGGCTACCCTGCTCATATCGTTGCGGATCATATCGACGATCATCAAATTCTCCGCACGGTTTTTCTCTGATTGCTGAAGCCAGTGGCTGTTGGCTAAATCTTCGGCCGCTGTTTTCCCCCGATTAATCGTCCCTTTCATCGGTTTAGATCGCAGGGCGCGGGTGGATGGGTTGAAGGTAAAAAATAGCTCGGGTGAAGCGGAGCAGACCGCAAATCGGCCGGTGTTGAGTAACGCCCCATACTGTCCGTTTTTGCCCCGATTCAGCGCGCCGAACAGACTTTCGGGTGATCCCGAATAGGTTGCTCGCTGTCGGTAGCTGAAGTTGACCTGATAGGTTTCTCCCCGTTCGATGTGGTCATGTATTTGACCAATCTTTTTATAATAGAGTTCAGGGGCGATGTTAGGTTGCCAATCGATAAAGGGGTGGGCTAGATCGGGTGAGTCAGGCTTCCAATCTTGGCTGGGCCAATCATATAGGGCAAACCAGACCAGTGGGAAATCATCGGCCGGGTGGGTGACTTGGGCCGGGTCAAATGCGGCCGAGGCTTCGTAACTAATCATCCCAACCGCATATAGGTTTTCTTGCTTGGCTCTCGATTCAACTTCGGTCAAAAGGGGAACCACATCGGCCAGATTGTCGGTGTTGTAGATGGCGCGGGGGTTGTTGAACGTTAGCCAAGCCCCATTGTGGCGCAAAGTGGCAAGACCGG
>JAHDEN010000112.1 GCA_020628815.1 Chloroflexota bacterium
GGCATGGAAAATTTTGAGGCAAATAGACTCAATTCCCTTGTGCACAATTGCAATAGCTGGAACAGATGCCGATGGCATCCGCCCCTACAAATGCATTGCGCATGGCCTAAGAATACCTCTAAGCCTTAGGCAGGAATGACGGTTTCTCAAGAAAGTTGAGAAACCGCCTGGGGCAATGGCTCCTACCTAGAAATAAGGGGTAGATAAACCGTGTTGCCACTACCACCGGCCGGCGCATCAGGATCAATCTGAAGCAAAACCACATTGTCTAAAAAGATCGTGCCTGCTAAAGAGGTATCTTTAAAGACATAGTAACGCGCGGCCTCGGCGGGGAAAGATTCGTTATCCAGCGCCAGCGTAACGGTGCGCCACTCTGAATCAGAGGCCGTGACCGTAAACCCGTCCAGCTCTTGGAACGCAGCATCTAACACAGATACGCGGACCGACTGGCCGGGCAAAATACCCCGCATCTCAAACTGCAGGTAGTCATACCGGGTAAGGTCAACAGTGTCTGACAGCTCTAAAAATGCGGAGCTAACGCTGCTGCTCAGGTTGAGCTTGATCGAGGCTGATCCAGCAGAAACCGGGGTTGAGTTGTTGGTGTCAATGTCACCCGATCCCCAAACGCCTGTGCCCCAATCGGCCGACAGTGCATCGTCGTACACCACATCACTCGAGCCAATGCCAGGTAGCTGCGTGACTACATTGAGCGTAAAGGTCACACTGGTCGCATTTTGGGCCGCGTCGGTGACCGTTACCGTAATGTCGTAGGTTCCGGTCGCGAATGGTAGCCCGAACAGCTCACCCGTTGTGCCAACCAAGAAAAACTCATCTGAGAGGCCGGTGGCGCTAAAGGATAAGGTGTCATTTTCTGGGTCAGATGCTTCGATCGGGATCAAGGCAAACTCACCCGTATTAACCGTCTGCTCGCCAGGATTCACAACAACCGGCGGTTGGTTTTCGGGGTTGGCTGTGGGGGTTGCGGTTACAGTTGGGGCCGGTGTGACGACGGGGGTTTCGGCCGGAGTTTCAACCGGAACTTCGGTTGGCACTTCGGTCGGGATTCCAGTCGGGATTTCAGTTGGGACCTGCGTTGGCACAACGGTTGGCTCTGGGGTTGGTGGAACGCCATCCCCATTTGTGATGCGCACATCATCAATGCCCGCTTCGATTAAACTTGGCGTCCCTTCATCGGCCGCCGTAAACACGATCACGATCGATTCTCCTGCAAAATCGCTCAAGTCAACCGTGTGGAGTTCCCATGCCCCAGTATCATTATCGGCTGAACCTTCTTCACTCTGTGACAAAGTTAGAGCAAAATCTATACTAAATATATCTAGCTGCAGAAAGTCGTCGGCCGTAGCATTGTCGCTGTGGGCAAAGTAGTAATAAAAACTGAGAGTTAAATCACCGGTTTCCGGCAGGTCGATTATGGGAGACGCGACAGACGTCGTGCCATCATCAACATCAAATGAGCCAGGGAATTCACCGGCCGTGGCACCCGTTACCAGGCTGTTGGTTCCGCTAAAGCTTTCGCCAACCTGCTTAATCCCATCATCTTCCGTTTGCTCTGGTGATCCGATCTCCCAATTACCGGTCGATGCGGTGTCAAACTCAAATGGATCGACTGTCCAGCCTAAGTCTGATTCAAAGTCATCAAAGAAAATATCATCTCCCGGAACCGGTGTTGCTGGGGGCTCTGGGGTTGGCATGGCCGTCGGTTCTTCAGTTGGAACACCGGTTGGAATTTCTGTGGGGACATCGGTCGGAACAGGGGTTGGCGGTGTGCCGCTGCCTTCCTGCGTAATAAACAGGTCGTCTACACCGGCTTCGATCAAGCTCCCCTCTCCAAAGTCAGACGCAGAGATCAAGACCTTGATCGTTTGACCGGCAAACGCATTCAGATCAACCGATTGGCTGCTCCACGCACCACTATCGGTGTCTGGGCCACCCAGCTCTTCAAATACCTTAGCGGTTTCATCGCCTACAATTTCAATGCGGAAATAATCTTCTGTTGTTGCGTTGTCTAGATGGGCAAGGTAATAGGTGAAAAATAGAGTTAAGTCACCGGTGGCGGGCAGATTGATAGATGGGGATTCGATGGTGTTGACACCGTCGTCTACATCAAAAGAACCGCCCCCTTCACCGGCTAACGCACCGGTAACCAGGTTCTGCTCACCGCTAAAGCTGGTGCCCAGCTGTAAAACCACATCTATAAATGTTTCTTGGGGGGATGCGATTTCCCATGCCCCTGTGGTAGCGCTATCCGTATCGTTTGGATCACTGGTCCACCCTTGATCTGTTTCAAAATCATCGAAAAAGATAAGATTCCCGGCCGGTGGCGTTGCGGTTGGGAGCGGGGTTGGGGTGTTGGTTGGGGTCGAGGTCGGGAGCGGATCACCGCCATCTACAATTGAATAGAGTAGCAGGTTGGGGCTGCCCGAGCCGATGTTTGAAATTTTGTTAGGAGAGGCGAGGTTTTCGAGTGCCGCTTTGACCTGTGCGGGGGCCGTTTGCCCGTTGGCAGACAGATAGAGAGCTGCAACACCGGCCACATGGGGAGACGCCATCGAGGTGCCGCTGATGGTGATGGTGGCGTTGTTGCTGGTGTACCATGCCGAGGTGATGTTTTGGCCGGGTGCAAAGATGTCGGTACAGCTGCCAAAGTTTGAAAAGCTGGCCCGGCTATCGTTTGAGTTGGATGCGTTGACTGTGATGGCGGCCGCGACTCGGGCCGGGCTAGAGCCACACGCATCTACATTTTCGTTGCCCGAAGCAACCACGTGGGTGATTCCGGCCGCAATTGAGTTTTGTACCGCTGTGTCTGTTGCAGAGCTGGCTGGGCCACCCAAACTCATGTTGGCAACGGTGGGGCCATTGGCATTATCTGTGACCCAATCAACCCCGGCAATTACCCCAGAATTGGAACCTGAGCCGTTACAGCCCAACACGCGCACCGCGTACAGTGAGACGTTTTTGGCAACTCCCCAGGTGTTGCCGCCCACGGTGCCAGCTACGTGTGTGCCGTGACCGTTGCAGTCAACGTAATCATTTGTAGAGCCACCGGTGGTGTTGTAGCCGCCCACAACCCGGCCGCCAAAGTCGGTGTGCGTGGGCAAAATACCGGTGTCGATGACATACACATCTACCCCGCTGCCGTCATAGTCGTAGTGATAATTATCATCTAACGGCAAATCTCGCTCGTCGATCCGATCTAAGCCCCATGTGGGATTAGACTGATCATCGGAGATGCTCATCATCTGATCCGGTTCGATAAAGGCGACACGAGAGTCGGTTTGTAGAGATTTAAGTTCGGCCGCTGTGAGCTCGGCCGCAAAGCCGGATAGGGCGCTGCTAAAGCGCTGGCGCGGCTCGGCCGTTACGTGGCTGGTGACCACGCTGTCAACCAGCTGCTCAATGGCACGGGTAGACATGCGCCCCTCTTGCGGGTTTTCTTTGAGTACCACGATGTAGTGATCGGGAATCACACGCGCATCTGTTTGTAGCTGTAGCAACGGGGCGAAATCGGCGGGATCTGTGAGGGTGTAGTTGGCGCTATCAGCGGCCGGTGTGCCACCAAGTAGCACAAGTAGGGTGATTAGACATATCGTTGCTGCTGATACGGTTTGAAAAGATCTAGTTTTCCACATCCTATGGTTCTCCTTCATTCTTGTCTCGTTCCTTTTCACATCAGTCAAGAGCGGCTCTTGGGGTGTATGCTCAATTTTTCGAAGACTGATTGTACCAATGTAGTCTATTTGTCATGCAGGGTGTGTCTTCTAGCTTACAGAAATTCTTACGGTTTGGTGAGTGGGGGATGAATAGGGACGGAGAGGAGGCGAGTCGGGATAACAATTAATAATGAAGTGCCAATTTTTAATGACTGACCTCATTACTGCTTCAAACTGCCTTCAACCCATTCTGAAAAATCCCAATCCTCTAACAGATCGCGCAACTCCGTTTTGCTGTTCACTTTGAACTGAAACAAAATCTTTTTGACGTAAGTTTTAACCGTATTGGGTGAAATCGTCATCTGTTGTGCAATTTGATCGTTGGTGTAGCCGAGGCAGGTTAGCCCGGCCGCCTGTTTTTCGCGCGGGGTTAGCTCGTGCCACACCCGCAGCCAAGCGTCGGCCGAACGGCGTCTGCGAATCCCTTCGTCTAGCAAGTCGTGGGCAACATCGGCGGCCGAGCGGTTTTCTTTGGCCGCCATCCGTTCTAGCGCAGAAATGATCCGTTTATCAAGGGTAAAGATACTGGGTTTGGTCGGTTTCGGCCGGTTCGCTTTTTTGGTGCGTTTAACACGTTTGCTGGCTCGCTTAGCAGGGGGTGGGGATGGGTTGATTGGCTGTCGCCTGAACAGAGCTTTGAGTTTTTCGAGAATCACAAACGGTCTCCAGAAATAGAACATATTTTCTAAAAATGGAACGCTAGTCTACCGTAAAACCGGTTGCCGGTGCGTGAAAGATTCGTAAATGGCTCAACATAGTTGAGCTAGAAGTACCGCTAAGACCAGTCAGGTTTTTAAAACCTGACTGGTCTAGTCGCAATTTGCTCTCACTTAGCAATTAGTTAATAACTTTCGTTTTGACATCCTGATGATGAGTATAATCGGCCAATGTTAGGCAGACTGTTTTCACGCAATAAATCCCCCAAACTATTTGTAATCGGGCTCGATTGCACCCCACCAGAGCAATTGTTTGATGAATTTGGAGACGATTTGATCCCCAACCTGCGGCGGCTGATGCGGCGGGGCAGCTACCGAGAGATGTTCAGCAGCACGCCCGCCATCACTGTGCCCGCTTGGAGCAGCATGACCAGCAGCCGTGATCCTGGATCGATGGGGTTTTATGGCTTTCGCAATCGGCGTGACCGCAGTTACGATAATCGGTTTATCGCCAATGGGAACACGGTCAAAAACAAACGGGTTTGGGAGCTGTTGGATGAGGCGGGCAAAAAATGCATCATCTTGGGTGTGCCGCAAACGTACCCGATCAAGCCGCTCAAACACGGTCACGTTGTGTCGTCGTTCCTGACCCCCAGCACCACCAACCCGCGCATCGAGTGGACCCATCCCCCCGAACTGCGCCACGAAATTGACAAACTGCTGGCCCCCGAAGCCTACGACGTAGACATTCCCCAGTTCCGCACCAACGACAAAGATTACTTTTTAGAGCAGCTGTACAGCATGACCAAAAAGCGGTACAGCGTGTTGCGCCATCTGCTAGATAAAAAGCCGTGGGACTTTTTTATGTTTGTGGAGATGGGGACCGACCGGCTGAACCATGCGATGTGGGCCTATCATGATCCCAGCCATCGCAAACATGATCCGGCCAGCCCGTATGTGAATGCGCTGCGGGATTACTATGCTTATTTAGACAAAGAGATCGGGACGCTGTTGGAGCGTTTACCGGCCGAAACCCACGTGATTGTGGTGTCTGATCATGGAGCTAAAAAAATGGACGGGGGGATTTGCATTAACGAATGGCTATGGCGCGAAGGGTATTTGGTGCTGAAACAAGATCCGCCCGAAGGGGAGCTATCGACGTTAGAAACCCTTGAGGTCGATTGGTCAAAAACAACGGTGTGGGGTGACGGTGGCTATTACGCCCGCATCTTTATAAATGTAGAGGGGCGTGAGCCTGATGGGGTGGTTCCGGCCGCTGAGTATGAAATGTTCCGGGATAAGTTGATTGCACATTTACAGTCGATTCCGGCCCCAGATGGCAGCCCGCTAAACACCCGCTGCTTTAAACCGGAAGATGTGTACCAAACGGTTAAAGGGGTTGCGCCAGACTTGCTGGTTTATCTGGATGATTTGGGCTGGCGTTCGGTTGGGTCGTTTGGGCATGGGGGGATTTATACGTTTGAAAACGATACCGGCCCTGATGATGCCAATCATGCTGAAAACGGGGTTTGGGTTTATGCCCCCCCGGCCGCTGACGAGCCGTTGAGTGGCCAAAAGTTGGGCAACATTCAGCTGATGGATTTTGCTCCTACGGTGCTTGATTTGCTCGGTGTTGATATTCCGGCTGATATGCAGGGGACTGTGATTGAAAAGTGAATTAAAAGACCAGACCGGTTTTAAAAACCGGTCTGGTCTCTGTAAATATGACTGAAACAGAAAAAAAACAACCTCGAATTTCTCGGTACGGCATTGCTGTATTTGTGATTGTGCTGGCTATGCTGGCGCTGATGGGCTGGGGGCTGGCGAATAATGACAATACCCGGCCGCAGGTGGGGGATGAAGCCCCAGATTTGGAATTTCTCTTTTTTGATGAGTTTAACCCGGCCGATGCGCCGGTGACCGACCACGGAGATACCCATTTGGCCGATTATGAAGGGGAGATTGTGGTGCTGAACTATTGGGCGTCGTGGTGTATCGAGTGCATTGCTGAAACGCCTGAGCTAGAAGCGTTCCATCAAAAATATAAAGATGAAGGGGTCGAAGTGATCGGGGTGGCGTACACAGACATCGATACGAACTCGGTTGAATTTTTACACAGATATGGGGCAACCTATGCCAATGCGCCCGACATCGGCGGCCGGTTGTCAGACACCTATAAAATTGTAGGGGTGCCGGAGACGTTTGTGATCGATCAAGATGGGGTGCTGGTGGCGTCGTTTATCGGCCCGGTTTCGGCCGAGCAGTTGGAAGCGGTGGTTGAAAGTTTGCGGTAGAGGTACCCCATTGGTATCAACTTAAGCCATTTTTTCAAGGGCTCAAGCCCTCGTTTAAGACAAGAAACCTGATCAATCAGGTTAAAATGACCGGGAGAGCCCGATTTATCGGGCTTCCTATCTTAACCGCAGGATTGATCCTGCGAGATTGCGCTGGTTTTTGATCGATAAGCTTCTTAATCTGATATGTATGGGACAGAAAATAACCCACCCCACGATTGCCCATCCATTTACTACCAATCCAACGGGAAAGACCGCATGATTTTTTCTTGTTCGGGTAAATAGAAGGGATCACTACGTTTTAGGAGCTGTGACTGGGAATCGTTGTTGTACACAACCCACCTAAACTGACCATCACCCAAATTTTCAGGAGCCACCCACCAGATCAACTGACCATGATGAATATGGCCGCGCCAGCCGTCTACCTCGTACCAGTTGCCGTCTCCGGCCAACCATTCGATGGTGACCCAATCATCCGCATCGGCCGAGCTGGTTTCAAGAATGATCAAACTGCCCCGATCTCCTGTTGACGCACTGGCAGGCTCCGGTGTGGCGGTCGGGTCCGCAATCGGATCTTCTATCGGTGGGACGGTGGCGATTGCGGCGATAGTGGGAGTCGGCGCAGGCGGCCGGGGGGGCAAGTCACGCTCGCTCCCATTGCCAAGGCCGGGGAACAGCGAAAGCAATCCACCAAAAGCGGTGATAAATGCGGTGCCGACGATGTAGTAAAACTGAGAATATAAAAAGTTACGCATAAGACCTCAAAAAAGCTGATCGGCTGATTGGCTAATCAGCTAGTTTGCTAATGTTGTTATAGGGTTGGTTATTAATTTCATGCCCTTCGAGCACACCACCATAGTTGGTGCTTAGATTGGCTGAATCGACATGGACGTAAACGGTAGCGCCGGCCGGGATCGCATCAAGCGTCCCCATGTTAAAGCTGCTGCTGGCTAACGTCAGGGTTACAGTGGCATCTGGGCCGATGGGGGTTGCCGAGGCTTCGATCGCCCAGACCATCCCATCACTTTGCAATGTTTCGATGGTGTCGTTCACGGCGGCTGGTGGTGTGTCAGGATTAACGTATAAGTCAACCCAGAAATCATCGGTCACGGCCAAGCCACCCGCATTGCGGATCACAATGGTGGGTGCGCCATCTGTAATGGTGATCGAATCGACGACAAGGTCGGCCGTAGCCGGTGGCAGTGTCATCATCACCGGCAAGAAAATGGTGGTCGGGATCGAATTCCCGTCGTCATTTTCAATCGTTCCGGTAATGGTTGATTCACCCAAGCTGATCCCGCTGGTCACATTTGACAGGGTGATGGTGAATGATTCATCTTGCTCGGCCGTTTCGTCACCGTTGACCGGAATCGCCAAAGTTTGCGACGTCGTGCCGGGGGCAAAACTAACTGTGCCCGCTGGCAATGTGCCGCCGGTAAAGTCGGTGCCGTTAGCTGCTGGCCCTGTGACCGCATAATCAACTGTGACCGGCTGGGTAAAGGTGCCCACAAGATCAAGCGTGTAGTTAAACGGCGTGGTGCCGCTGTCCCCTTCTGCTTGGGCTTGGTCGCCGGGCAGGGCGGATATCAGCAGCCCTTCGTCATCGTTTTCAATGGTGGCAAAGGCTGTGGCGGTCGAGATTTCTTCGTTGCCGGTCGGGTTGCTGAGCGTGACAACAAATGTTTCATCGTTTTCAATGTCGGTGTCTCCCACGACAAATAGTGAGATGGTGATTTCTTGATCGGTTTTGCCGCTTTGGAACAAAAGGGTGGTGGCGTCTAAAAAGCCGCCAAAGTCAGTCGCATCGGCCGGATGGGTCCCAAATCCACTGACCGCATAGTTAATCGATGAGTTGGTGGTAGATGTCCCTTGGCGAATAACGGTAAAGGAAAATTCCGTCACATCGCTATTGCCTTCTGGCTGGCTGGCGGTAACGGCCGCAATCGAATAGCCATTATCATCGTTTTGGATAATGCCAGTTGCACGGCTGGTTTGCACACTGGCTCCGGTAGGATTGCTAAGCTCAACATCAAACGTTTCGCTTGGCTCTACCAAGTTGTCGCCGCGCACAGTGACGGTAATCGTGGCCGAAAGTTCGCCGTCGGCTAGGCTGATGGTTCCTGACGGGACGACGCTTGCCTCAAAATCATCGGCCGAGGTGTTGTTGAGCACCACCTGATAATCGGCCGTGATCGCCCCAACCGGATTGCCGATACGGGTAACTAAGAAGGTGAAGTCAGTTGTTTCACCATCCTGACCTTCTTCCTGAATCGCACTGTCACCGCTGATCGCAATCGAACGGTCATCATTTTCAATGGTGCCGGTTAGGCTGTTGCTATCGAGCGTAAAGCCGCCGGTCGCATTGCTAAAAGTTATCGCAAAGGTTTCGTCTTCTTCTGTCGCTGTGTCTCCGTTGACGGCGACTTCGACTTGGGCGGTGTCTTCACCAATCCCGAAATTAAGCGTGCCGGACGGGTAGCCGCCAGCGAAATCTGAGCTGTTGGCCGGGTTAGCACCGTTCCCAATCACCCCATAATCGACGCTGATGGGGGCCACGGCCGGGGCCGATAGGGTTATACCGTATGTGAACGTAATCGTGCCGCTGTCTCCTTCAATTTGGCTTAACCCATCTGGTCCAACTGCGATCGCTCCATCATCGTTCTCGATGGTGCCAGACGCTGCGCTGGTCAAAATATTAGCGTTGTTGGTTGGATTGGTTAGGGTCACGCTGAAGGTTTCATTGGCTTCAACGGTGGCATCTGCTAACACGGTCAGGGTGATCGTTTTTGAAGCTTCTGCGGCGCTGAAATTTAGGGTGCCGGTTGGAAAACTGCCGCCGAAATCAAGCCCATCGGCCGGATTTGTCGCGCCCGCACTAACCACATAGTCGACAGCGTGGGCTCCGCTCAGGTTGCCCGTACGGTTGACGGTAAATGTGAGCGGCATGCCTTCAGCATCGACGCTGTTTGCGGCCACAATGCTCAGCCCCGTATCATCATTTTCGATGGTTCCGGCTAAGGTCATCACCCCGATCTGAATCGAGTTTGTGGCGTTGCTTAGGTCAACTCTAAAGCCTTCATCTGGCTCAAAATCGGTGTCTCCGCTGGCGTTTATGGTGATTGTTTTAGACGTGTCGGTTGTTAAAAAGCTGATCGTGCCGCTATTAAACGTACCGCCAAAATCATCTGCATCGGCCGGGTTTAGACCATAGCCAGATACCGCATAATCAACCGTAAAGGCTGTGCCTAAAGATCCGGTCCGGCTGATCACATAGGTAAACGCCGTATTGCCCGAATCCCCTTCGTCCTGTACCGCGGTTACTGCGATAAGGTCGATATCCCCATCGTCATTTTGAATCGTTCCGGCCGCGCTGGTTGTACCCAGATCGCCACCGGCCATGGGACTGCTAAGCGTGACGGTAAACGCCTCGTTCGGTTCTACATCGTTATCGCCGTTGACGATAACGGTGAGCGTGTTGCTGATAACGCCCAACGGCAACAGATGATTACCAGAAGGCAACGTCCCATTTTTGAAGTCAGTCGCATTCGCATCACCGGTTACCGAATAAGCGACCGTAACCGCTTTGTTTACATAGCCGGTTCGGGTAATCGTAAAGGTAAATGAGTTATCCCCCGAATCCCCTTCAAGTTTGTCCGCATCATCTGCAATAATCGAAATTAAGCTGTCATCGTTTTGAATGGTTGCATCTGCCGCAGCTGTTGCAATAGTGGCCTCGACCGTGGGGTTCGACAGCGTGACCGTAAAGGTTTCATCCGCTTCATACGTGCTGTCACCGGTCGAGTTAATCGTTACCGTTGTGTCGCGTGAACCGGCCAATACAGAAACTGTGCCAGAGGGTAATGTACCGCCAAAGTCAGCTGCATCGGCGGTGGCGCTGCTGACCGCATAGTCAAACGTGACCGTTTTGTTGATATCGCCCCAGCGAGTGACGGTAAAGTTGAACGCGGTTGTACCGGTGTCATCTTCGACCAGGTCTGTAGGAGCATCGATTGTCAGGCTACAGCTATCGTTTGTAAATAGTTTGGTGACAGCACCTGTAGGGCTAAAGCCGGTTATCAACAGGTCCGCATCTCCGTCTGCATCATAGTCTCCCCATGTCACAGAGCCCAAGCTAACGCCAACTAACGAAGCGTCAGCTTCTAGGTCGCGCGTTAACCCCGACCCTGTATTTTTGTAAAGCTCGGCCGTTTGTCCGGTCAAACTTAACCCGACCACAACCAAGTCTGCTAGACCGTCGTTGTTGTAGTCACCAAAGGCTAAATCCCCTTGATGAACACCCGTTATCACGTCAGCATTGTTTACAAATGTCCCTAAGTCGTTTCGGTAGATGTGGGTGATCGGTCCGGTACTGCTAAAGCCGGACAACGCTAAATCAAGATCACCGTCTCCGTCGATATCACCCCAATCAAGCGCACCATCCTGTACGCCAGACATCACAGCATCGGCCGCGCCGCTGTCTACCAGCTCGCCTTCGAGATTTTCATAAAGGGTGGTTACCCAGCCGCTGGTTGAAGAACCGCTGACAACTAAGTCAAGGTCCCCATCGTTGTCATAGTCGCCCCATGCGGCCGCGCTTTTGCGTAGTTGGGGCAACGCATCGTCAAAAGTGCCGCTATCTTCTAAGGTTCCGGCATTGTTCTGGAAAACTTTTGTGACTGCGCCGGTACTCCCCATGCCGCTAATAAATAGGTCAAGGTCTCCATCATTATCGTAATCGCCCCATTCGGCCGCGCTTTCGTACAGGCTCGGCAGGTTAGCGTCATCTGCACCGCTGTCAACCATTGTTCCGGCCGCGTTGCGCCCGATTTGAACAGATGGGGTAAACCCATCGGCTAGACCGGTCATGATTAGATCAGGTCGGCCGTCGTTGTTATAGTCCGCAACCGCCAACGTGCCGTCTTGTACCGTGATTAGCGCATCATCTATTGCGCCACCATCGGTAAATGCACCGCTGCCATCGTTTAGGGCGATTTGGGTCGCCAAGCCGCCACCGGTTTGGCCGGTCAGGGCCATGTCTAAGTCTCCATCACCGTCGGCATCGAACCAGCGGGCTGACCCTTGATAGACGCCTGTGAGCGCATCATCGGCCGTGCCGCTGTCGGTAAAGGTGCCAAAACAACGATCCGCAACCCGGCTAATGCCAAAGCCCCACTGCTGTGGATTCTCCAGAGCTTCTAAAGGGGCGCGCGTGCTGTCATCTGTTTCTGAGCTGCGGGGTGGTGCAACAACAACTCCCCCATCATCTATCCCACTTGTAGCGATAACCTGAACACGGTCCCCGGGTAAAAACTCTTGATCAGGGTCCACCGTAATCTCGTTGCCAACTGTGCTTAGTGTGCCGGTGATCAAGCCGTAAAAGCGGCTGTGGACAGCAAACGTTTGGTCTGTCACTGTTCCGGCATCTGGGTCTATGTCAAAAGTGGCGGTGATCAGCGCAGATGGTTCGACTGCGGGATCATTAGGCGCTGGCCCTTTATCGATTAGGGTGGGGCCGGCCGTGGGGCTGGCAGTACCAATCGATACAAACAAGATGAGTGATAGAGCGAGAAGACCGACCAAGTTGGCGGCCGAAAATGCAAAAACAGTTTTTGTTGAACGGGGGGATGAGATACGCATAAGCTTCATATGTAAATCGAGTGCTAGGGAAAAGTTGCCCTTGAGTAGTAAAATTTTGATAAGGACTGCAGGGGTGTGAGGGTGTTGAAATCGTCAACCTTTTGGGGAGATTGATCACAGTCGTGCACAATATGGTGCGTGATAAGAGAGTGAAATCTCAACACAAACTATAGGAAATGAGTTGGGCTAAGTCGGGTGTTTTGGGACCTTTAGGTGGAAAAAACGGCCGTTTTTCCACCAGAGGGCTCCCTGAGGTGCATTGAACTTCTGAATTTACCCACGGTGAAAGGTGAGAAGAGTTATGAATAAAACGGACCAAGAAAAAAATGTGACACCGTATCATCTGTTTATGATCGTATTGAATCTGGTCGCCATCGTTGTGGCGATTGCAACGTTTGGGTTTGATCAAATTCACGACGATACCCGTTCGGTTTTGGTTAGTGCCGATATGATCCTGAGTGTTTTGCTGTTGGCTGACTTTGGGTGGCGGTTTTACCAAGTTGAGCGCAAAGATTGGCGTTCGTTCTGGCTACCGTGGGGCATTATCGACCTGTTAGGCTGTTTCCCTGCTATCCCACTGTTCCGTATCTTCCGCCTCATTCGCATCTTCCGTTTGCTCCATGTTTTAAGAGAGGTTGGGTTGAAGCAGATTGTGCGAAAGTTAAAACAGCAAATTGCGGAAAGCACGCTGTGGCTGATGATTACGATGACGATCCCGCTGGTTTTGGTTTCTGGCTGGTGGATATTTAGAGTTGAGAATGAGTCGTGCAATGCGGGGGTTTCGGGTGCGATCTGCTCGTTTGGGGATGGTGTTTGGTGGGCGTTTGTGACCGTGACAACGGTCGGGTATGGTGATCGCTTCCCTGCATCAGGCAGCGGCCGATTATTGGCGGGGATATTAATGACGATTGGCGTTGGGTTTTTCGGAATTTTGACCAGCTATTTGGCGACGATTTTTGTGCGGAATGATGAAGATGATATCGAGGCGGAGCTCAAGGCTGTGCGGCAAGAGCTGGCAGAAATTAAAGCGCTTTTGAAGCAGGGGGATCAAGGGGAAGTGACGGGGCAAAATTAAGTAGCTGATCGGCCGGAATGCTGATAAGCTAATCGGCATGAAGGTATTATTTATCGGTGGAACAGGGGGCATTAGCTCGGCGTGTGCCGACTTGGCATTGCGGCAGGGGGTTGACCTTTACTTTTTGAATCGAGGGCGGACGACAACCCGGCCGGTGCCGAGCAGTGTAACCGTTTTAACCGGCGATATTCGGGACTATGCTTCGGCCAGTCAAGCGTTGGCCGGACATGAGTTTGATGTCGTGGTTGATTGGATCGCTTTTGAACCAGACCATATCGAAACAGACCTTAAGCTGTTTGGGGGCAAGGTAAAGCAGTTTGTCTTTATCAGTAGTGCATCCGCTTACGAAACGCCGCCCCGCAAGCTACCCATCACCGAAGAAACCCCGCTGGAGAACCCTTATTGGGATTATTCGCGCCAAAAGATCGCTTGTGAAGAACGATTGATGCGAGCCTATCGCGAAGACCGGTTTCCGGTGACGATTGTTCGGCCGTCACACACCTATGATCAAACAAAGGTGCCGATGCTCGGCCGTTACACGGCTTTGGACCGGATGTTAAAAGGGGAGCTGCTGGTTCTGCACGGCGATGGGGGTTCGTTATGGACGCTGACCCATCACCGAGATTTTGCCAAAGGGTTTAATGGGCTATTGGGCAATCAAGCAGCCATCGGAGAAGCGGTCCATATCACCAGCGACGAGTGGCTAACATGGAACCAGATCTATGAAACGCTGGGGGAAGCGGCCGGTGTGCGGCCGAAAATCGTGCATGTGCCAACCCGTCTGATTCATGCCTATGACCATGCGGTGGGTGAAACGCTGCTGGGGGACAAAATGAACAATATGATTTTGGACAACAGTAAGCTAAAACGGCTGGTTCCCGGCTTTGAAGCGACAATCCCGTTTGCGGAAGGGGCGAAAGAAATTGTCGCGTGGTATGCGGCCGACCCATCCCGCCAAGTGATTGACGAGAGTTGGAACAGTTTGTTCAAACAGCTAATTCATAAAATGCAGCTGATCACGCCGATTGAGTAGGAAACAGTACCTTTTTTTGAAAATGATTTCGTTAGCATCTTCGCACTCTTTTATTTGCTGGCTTTATTATTAACGCTATGAAAAATATCGCAGTTTATTGTGGATCTGGTGCTGGAACTAACCCGGCTTATGCTGAAGGTGCAAAGGGGCTCGGCCGGGCGATGGTTGCGGCCGGGAGCGGCCTTGTGTACGGTGGCGGCAATGTTGGCTTGATGGGCATCATCGCTGACGAAATGTTGGCGCAGGGGCGCGAAGTAATCGGTGTTATCCCTCAAGCGCTGTATGATCTGGAAGTGGGTCATGATGGGTGTACCCAACTGATTACGGTAGACACGATGCACGAACGCAAAGCGCTGATGATGCAACACAGCGATGCGTTTATCGCGATGCCGGGTGGTATCGGCACGCTCGAAGAGCTTTTTGAAGTATTGACCTGGTTTCAGCTCGACTTTCACCAAAAGCCTGTAGGCATCTTGAATACGGCCGGTTATTACGATCAGCTTCTGGCATTTTTAAACCATTCAGTGCAAGAAGCGTTTATTCGGGAATCGATGGATGAGCTGCTTGTCGTTTCATCTGATCCTGTAGAATTGGTTGATCTGTTGAAAAGACGCTGTCGTTGAGATTTGCGCTGAGAGGCTGACTATGAATTTTGATTTTGAAAATGGATTGCCCGTTTGGGTCTGGGGACTCGCCTTTTTACTGGTTGTGCTGCCGTTTTCGTTTCGGCCGAACGCTGATTCATCTCAACTGGGACCCAACTCGGCTCAAAATAGTTTGACAACTGATTCTGTTCCTACACTGATCCCCACACCATTTGTGCCGGAAGCAACTGTTAAGCCGGTACAAATTGAAGTGGCCCCTCTGCCAAGTGATGGATACCCTGAGCCGGAATTGCCAGAAGCGGAAAACCGGACTCAGGGATATGAGTAGGTCTGTTAATACGGGACAAATTAAATTGCGCCGCTGACACTGACTTCTGTTCTGTCTGGATATGCTAGCCAGCCGATCGGGAAGAGGAGCCAAAAGCCTGAAACCGGCATAAGGATCACGCTGGGGATCGCCATCGCCCAAAACACCCAAGACAACCAGCTTGGGAGCGGAACGGCCGACTGTTGCATCACCCGTACGATACCCCCGATCACGCAGAGTAAGAACCCATAAGATAAGAACCAAAAGATGGCCATCCGGTCAAAATGGGGATCGATTGCGTTGAAAAAACCGCCTGACGCGATGGCACGTATTTGTTCCCAGCCTAACAGTAGCCCGACTACGGTATGCAGCAGGGCGGTTCCAAAAATAAATTCACTCAGATATTTTTTCATTTTTATGCTCCTATGGCAGCCAGCCCCATCCGGTTAACAACAAGATGATGAAACGGCCGGATCACATTGAAGTAGACCGGGCCGGTCCAGCGATGGTAGTGGACGACGGTGATTACATGGAACCGATTGTTTGTTTCTGAAAGCGGTTCTTGCACAACGGCCAGATGGGCGGTCAGGTGGGGTTCTGTTCCGCCAGCGATGTAGTAGCTGTTTTCTTCGGCCGCTTTGACTTCGAAAAATCCGGCTTTAGCACCGGCCGTCATTGGAATATCCTGCGGGCGGGTGTTGGGTGGCTGTGGAATCCCGTTTTGGGTCATGCCTAGCACTCGCACAAACAGCCAGCGCACCCGGTACAAGAACTTGAGCCAAAACGGATAGTAGTTGATGAAGTTGGCTATAAATTCTCGTAGTGAGAGCTCTCCTTCAAATTGCTTGACATCGATATGGTCTGCACCAGCCAGCGTCTTCTCGACGGCCGGAAAATCTTCCCAAGGTTGTTTTGTTTGTATCATAATCCAAGAACCTCCAGATATTGATTGAACACTGCGCGGTGTTCCTGTTTTGAAAGTGGGGGATGCATATGCTCGCCACCAATCAAAATCGCATACATCGTTTGTGCACGCACTTGGGCGATGGCGTCACTCTCTACCAGTGGCCGCCACAGTTGGAAAAGATAGGCAATTCGCTGTTGATCTACCCGTTCAAAAACTTGCCCCACCCGTTTATCCTGTTGGGCCCAAGCCCGTGTGCCACGCTCAAGTTGGGGGGGATAGTCGGTTGAAAGCTCGACTAGCTTGCGCAGTTTGTCGGCCGGGCTAGCCTGCCGTTCAACCGTTTCAATAATTTGAAGCGTGCCTTCCTGCTCAAAATAAACCAGATAGTCACTAATAAAATCATCCATCCCTTTAAAGTGGTGATAGAACGACCCTTTGGTAACTTCTACTTTTTTGCAAAGTGCATCGATGGTTAGTTTTTTAGCCCCTTGCTCTGATATCAGATGTGCACATGCAAGGAACCAGTCAGCTTTTGATTTACGATTCATGTTCCGTACCTTTTGGTATGTTGCAGACATGATACCATACCGTATGGTATTGTCAATGAGTAAAAAAGAAGCCCAGATTTTTCTGGGCTTCTTTTTTTTTACCGAATATATTTTGATGCTGTGTGTCGTCACTCCCGCAAAGGCGGGAGTCTAGGTCGGGCCAAACATATTGATTCTAAAGGCACTCAAAATAGATAACGAGGCTAATAGAATGTGGATTCCTGCATTCGCAGGAATGACGATCTGAACGAAGTTAATTGATTGGACTTACGGAATCCACTTTACATCTTTGAAGTTTGGCTTTCTTTTCTCCAAAAATGCGTTGCGCCCTTCTTTGGCTTCGTCAGTCATATACGCTAGGCGGGTCGCTTCACCGGCAAATACCTGTTGCCCTACCAACCCATCATCGATCAGGTTAAACGCAAATTTTAGCATTTTGATCGAGGTTGGTGATTTGGCCAATATCTCTTGTGCCCAATCAAAGGCGGTATCTTCAAGCTCAGCATGGGGGATAACGGCGTTGACCATCCCCATTTCATAGGCTTCTTGAGCAGAATAGTTCCGGCCGAGGAAGAAGATTTCTCGTGCCCGTTTTTGCCCCACCATACGGGCTAAATAGGCAGAACCATACCCACCATCAAAACTGGTTACATCGGCATCTGTTTGTTTAAAGATGGCATGTTCTTTGCTGGCAAGGGTCATGTCGCATACAGCGTGCAGGCTGTGCCCACCGCCCACGGCCCAACCGGGAACAACCGCAATCACAACTTTGGGCATAAACCGGATCAGGCGCTGAACTTCGAGGATGTTGAGGCGGGGCATCCCGTCTACATCGATGTACCCTTGATGGCCGCGTGCGTTTTGATCGCCACCGCTACAAAAAGAGTAGATGCCATCTTTGGTTGATGGCCCTTCGGCCGACAGCAATACCACACCGATGTTGACATCTTCGCGGGCGTCTAAAAACGCTGCATAAAGTTCGCCAACCGTTGTCGGCCGGAAAGCGTTTCGCACATTCGGCCGGTTAAACGCGATTCGAGCCACGCCGCCATCTTTTTTGTAGGTTATATCTTCAAATTCTTTTACAGTTTTCCAGTTTGCTTTGCTCATGAGAATCTACCTTTGCTAAATGATAAATGGTTAATTGTGAATGGTAAATTGTGAATGAAGCATTCAGCTTACCATTCACTGTCGTAAGCAGAGCGACAATAACCATTTACAATTCGTTGTAGATTCTACAGCAGGGGACCTGTCAGGCTCTAGTTTGCTAACGAATTCTATTTACAAACCTAAAGAATCCCAGCGGTACTTTTTCAGCATTTCCGGCTGATTAAAAAAGTATTCTTCCAAATACGGCTCAACTTCTGTTTGCCAAATATTTTGCAGGTCGGTTTTTAGGGATGGGGTTAAAAAGTACGAGACGCCCAGCGCGTAAGCAGGGTCTGCAATGTCTGCGTTTAGCTGCCCCAAAAGCGTAATTAGCTTGGCTGGATTAAATTCGGTGTTGTGTTTGGCATGATATCGCTCGATTAGCCCAAAATCTGGCCCGAGCGAAATGGCTGCAAACCGGCGACGCAGAGCGTGGTCAATCAAAGCTATCGATCGATCGGCCGTGTTCATCGTGCCGATAATGCGAACGTTTTCAGGCACCATAAAGCGCTCGCCCGAGGGCAGCGTGAGCGTCTCGTTCCGATACTCTATCAGCATCATCAGCTCGCCAAAAATGCGTGCCAAGTTCCCTCGGTTCATTTCATCAATGATGAAAACGCAAATGCCTTTATTGACTTTGGCCTGACGACAGAAGCGCATAAATACACCCGGCCGATTAACCCATGTCATTTTGCCCGCTTCATCCAACTGCGGCCGAACCCCCTCAACAAAATCCGCATAATCATAGGCTGGGTGAAACTGTACCGTTTCAACAAGGCCGCCTGTGCTGCTCGCCAGATGTTTTGCCAAATGGCGGGCCAAAAAAGTTTTGCCGGTTCCTGGCGGGCCGTAAAACAGCCCTTGCTTACGCCGTTCGATTTGGTCGCGCCACCGCTCAAGCTGGTTTAGGTCAAATCCGGTGTCGGCCGCGCAATCTTCTAAGCTATACAATTTGTTTTCAGCTGGTTGTGCGACGTCATCGGGTGTTTCGGGCGGTTCATAGCGCAGCTGATAACTCGGTTCCGGCTCGCGCAGTTTTGCCGGCCGGTCTAGCTCAATTTGCCCTTTGGTGTCTAATCCCTCAACCCGTTTTTGGCTCACTTCATAAGCAACCCACAGCAAACTCTGAATATCGATCATATCCTTGGCCGGTAAATCACCAAATCCACCCAGTTCAGCTTTTAGCCCGTGCCAACTTTTTTTGAATTGCTCGTACATGTCGGCCGATAGCTCACTGGTATATTTTTCCCCAAATCCCATAAACTGCATAAACCATTTGGCGACCCGTGGCTTAACAAACACTTCGGCCGAGGGTTTGGTTATAAACAGCAAGTATGAGGCAAACGGCCAGCGAATGGGTAATTGATTGTTTAGGCAATATTCAGCAAAGCTATCAATCTTGTCAGGGGTCGGGCGGTCATCATACAAAAGCGCATATACCTGTTGGCAAAACTCCCATTTGTTTAGCCCATCAGCATAAAGGATGGCAAGATCTCCGTTGCGCGGCTGTGCGATATACATCAGATTGGTCTGACGACATGCTTTTTCTAAGCGGCTGATGATTTCGTCATAATTTCCGGCCGCCAATTGCTCTTTATACAGTTTGCGCCCAATCAGTTCCCGAGTTTGTTTAACCGCTTTGCGCTTGTAGTCAATCTCATCCTTCACAAAGTGAGGGTGCTGAAAACCGTCCCAGTCAGGGTATTTTTCATTAACGAGCCGAATAAGTTCTTGAGATTGCCAAGTGATCATAGTAGTCGAATACGCACCTTTATTTTATGTCATCCTGGATGATGGTGCATGCAAAAGGGGTATTGCCATACGGGTTTGGTCATTTTTGAACGGTTATATTGAATTGTAGGTTTTGGGAGATAGGCAATAAAAAAGGCCAGAATTTCTGACCTTTGAAGTTTTATATAATTTGTCTGTAGAAAAAAGTTGAGGTGGAGCACAACGGGCGTTGCACTACCAC
>JAHDEN010000113.1 GCA_020628815.1 Chloroflexota bacterium
GCTGCTGGTCGGCCGACGGTGATGGCAACCTAAGCTTCGATATTGTCTCTGACACCTTTGAAGCACCGGACACCGCGCCGTATCCTGGCGGATAAGGCGTGCTTCATATCCTAGCGGATAAGGCGAGCGCCTTACCCCGGCGGATAGTCTTTGATTTATAGAATGATCAGGCAGATGATGCTTGATTGTTCATTTGAAAAGATGTGGGAGAGCCAAAATGGTTCTCCCACATCTTAAAAACAATGTGCTGTCAGTAGGATGGCTTAACTTTTCGGAGCAGGTTGATGCTAAAAATAAACAATATTGAAGTCGTTTATAGTGATGTGATTTTGGTTCTGCGTGGGGTCACCCTTGAGGTTCCCGACGGTAAGATCGTGTCGCTGTTAGGCGCAAATGGTGCAGGTAAATCAACAACCTTAAAATCAATTTCAGGGCTTTTAGTTTCTGAAGATGGGGAAGTCACCCGTGGTGGGATTGAATTTGATGGGGTAAGAATTGATAACCTTCCGGCCGATGAAATTGTGCGCATGGGAATTGTTCAGGTTCTCGAAGGGCGACCGATGTTTGGCCATTTAACAGTTGAAGAAAATCTTCGTACGGGAGCTTTATTCCGTAATGCATCTGCTGCTCAGCTTAAACAAGATTTGGACGAGGTTTATCACTTCTTCCCACGGCTGCTCGATTTTAGAAACCGGACCTCTGGTTACTTATCAGGTGGTGAACAGCAAATGGTTGTGATCGGCCGTGCTTTGATGGCTAAGCCGAAACTGATGCTTTTAGACGAACCATCTCTTGGTTTGGCCCCCATGCTTGTTCAGCAAATTTTCGACATCATTAAGCAGATTAATGAAGAATCAGGCGTGTCGATGCTGATCGTAGAGCAAAATGCCAACGTTGCCCTAAAAGCGGCGCAATACGCTTATGTGATGGAAACAGGACGCATTGTGATGGATGGCGCGGCAAAAGAGTTAGCCAATAATGCTGACATTAAAGAATTTTATTTAGGATTAACACAGCTTGGTGAACGTAAAAGTTATCGCGAAGTAAAACACTACAAACGCCGTAAACGTTGGTTGGGTTAAACTAATCCCTTAAATTAAAACCTGAAAGGGTGGCTGTCTGAGAAAATCTTAGACAGCCACCCTTTTTTTGTTTTTTGCGTAACCAACATATTAATTATGTGTTGTGATTAGTAACCCTTACTGAGGGGCTACCCGCCCCTACAACCTTTTGAATTTGAAAAGGAGACCCCATGCGGAAGCGATACGGAAAAATTGTTGGATACGGGGTTTATACCCCAAATAAAATTGTTACGAATTTTGATTTAGAAAAAGAATGGGACACGAGCGATGAATGGATCGTTCAACGGTCTGGGATACGGGAACGGCGGTTTGCCACGGCAGATGAACCGACTCACGTGATGGCGGCAAGGGCGGCCGAACACGCTCTTGAAAGGGCAGGCATTGCCGCAACAGACTTAGATTTGATCATAGTGGGAACCTGCTTGACAGAATACTTCACCCCATCTGTCGCTTGCTTGGTTCAAGCCGCAATCGGTGCCAATCATATCCCTGCGTATGATATTTCGGCCGGATGCACCGGATTTATCTACTCACTGAGCACCGCCTATCAGTTTATTGAAACTGGCGCGTTTAATCGCATTATGGTGATTGGTGCTGAGAATATCACCCGTTTTCTTGAAAAGGGGGATCGCTCAACCGCCATCCTGTTTGGTGATGCGGCCGGGGCTGTGATTATTGAAGCAACTGATGAACCATGTGGGTTACATGGATTTACATTAGGCTCCGATGGCAGCGACCAAGATGTGATCCGAATGAACACATCGTCTGGGCGTGATAACTTTGACGAAGGACATTACATTGTTTTTCAAGGGCAACGGGTGTTTAAATTTGCCTCTAGGGTGCTCGGGAAAGCGTGTAATCAAGCGCTGGAGAGTGCCGGATTGACTTTGGATGATGTTGATTGGATTATTCCGCATCAGGCCAATGTGCGTATTATTCAGTCAGCTGCGCGTGATATGGGTATTTCGATGGATCGATTTGTGATTAATATCGAAAAGTATGGCAATACGTCTAGCGCATCAATCCCATTGGCTCTGTATGAAGGGCTGGATTCTGGAAAAATCAAACCGACAGACACGGTGATGATGGTTGCTTTTGGTGCGGGTTTAACATGGGGAGCGGCCGTGTTGCAGCTGGCGCCCAAGCCGGTAGCTAGTGTGAAACAGGCTCAACCTAAGATGGCAATCCCTGCCGCTTAGCTTGCGAGGGCAGCTTTGATTTGATCGATATGCTTTTCAGCCTCTTTGCGGCCGATATCGATCATGCGTTGCTTTTGACTAAAGCGATTAAACGATACATCACTTAAATCTGGGGCGATAAGGCAATCTACATTGTCTGTTCCCAAATTGCTGTTCCTGACCATAATTTCAACCGCATTAATCCCAACCCCGATCGGTCCTGCAAATTTACGCTTGTGGGGAGAAAACACGTCAACGGCGATGACGTAGTCGGCACCGATGCTGCGAACCGCTTCTGAAGGGGTGTTGTTGGTGACACCGCCATCAACCAGCTGTTTGTACCCATTGTAACGGACCGGTTTGACCAAGCCCGGAATAGCGCAGCTGGCGTGTACGGCCGGTGCGACCGGGCCGCTATCAAACAATACCGGTTTGCCGGTATCTAAATCAGATGCGGAAACGATGAGCGGGGTAGCCAGATCCTCAAAGTGTAAATTGCCAAGATGATTGGTTAGAAGCTGTTCGATCGGTTTAAACGTGATTAAACCCAGAGAAGAAAAGATCGGCCGGATCATGGAGAACCAGCTTATATTTTTAGCCAGCCTCAAAATTTGAGCCGTTGTTAGCCCTGCAGAGTAAAGGTAAGCGATTAATGATCCCGCTGACGAGCCCCCCAGAAAATCAGGTTTAATCCCTTCTTCTTCAAGGGTTTGCATAATTCCCAAATGAACAAAACCGCGTACAGCTGCCCCGCTGAGCGCGATTCCTAGAGCTTTAGTTTTTGCTGGTGCCATAATGATAAGAGCCTATTTATGTTTTCTGCGCACAAAAAACGCTGCAAACTAAAAGATTAGTGTTTGCTCGTTTTATTTTTCAATTGTGAATAGGGGGGATTAATTTTCTTTTGAGCGTCGGCTACGGAAAATCCAACCGATTATACCGGCAAAAACGGCTACGGCACCAAATCCAGTAACTACTAACGAACCGTGTTCCCGCGCAAAGCGGCGAATAGACGGCCGGTCAGGCTGAATTTCTAGGGAATAGTCTCCCTGGTCGCTCGATATTTTAGCTGTTTCGCTAATCGCTTTTGCGGTCTCGGCCCGCTGGTCTATTGTGGCATTCGGAACCAGCGCTCCGTGTGCCAAAACACCGGCCGATTCATAGTCGTGTTGGTAAACAAGATCTTGCATCTCGTAAACCTGTTTGCTTGTTAGCTGACCGGCCAGCCCAAAGCTTGAGAATTTTCCGTTGACGGCGAGCAAAGATGCTTCTGCAAAAGGGGCAGGCATCAGCTCGGCCGGCAAGCCGCTTAGCCGATCTCCGGCTGTATCTTCTGGCAGCTTGTATACGGCCGATTCGATTAAAGTGATATCGGGTCGCTGGGCCAGCTCTTCAGGCGTGATAACGCTGGGTTGAGACAGGTCACAGATGACGGCGCCGGGCAAACAGGTAACTAGATTGAATTTAACCCGTTTTCCTGCCACGGTCCGACCCAGCAGCACAATATCGCTGTGGCCGATAATTTCATTGGCATCTGTGGTAATCAGCACTTTTGTTTTCAGATGGATATCTTCGATTCTGCGTTTCAAATTAATCAAAAGATCTGGTTCACCACCGATTAGGGTCATGTCGGTCACGTGTTTGGCCAAAATTTCGGCCGCAATCGCCACAATCGGGTCACCCGGGTTGATGACGGTAACTTGTAACCCATCTTCTAACTCTACGCTGGTTCGCTGCGCAATTTGAACCGCTTGTTCAACAACGCCTAAAATCGTGAGCGCTTGCCCCGAAGTGACGCCGATATCGATTTTGGCTGCAATGGCGCTAACCGCATTGCTAATCTCTCTCGAAGCTGTATCGCTGGCGATCAGTCTCGCCTCAAGCTGTTCGGCCAACCTTGCCGCTTGTAATACCCGTCTTTCAACCATTTCTGATTCTTGGGCTGTAAATTCCTCAGGTGTGCCACCCAGCGAGATCAGCTCGCCAATGGCGGTATGCTTTTTACCTGCCGCATGTATATTGGTGATCCGCCCTTTAAACACAGGGGGAATGTGAACGGCTGTCCGATCGATAAACGCTTTGGGCAAATAGCGGGCGATCGGCATTTTTTGACGAATCTCAGATACATTATTTGGCTGGGTAATGTAGCCAAAACGGTTAACGGCCGTCTGTTCTGGTTGGATGTAGGTGATTGTTGGCTGCCACTCTAGCTCGGCCAAAAGGTTTAAAAAGTCGTTTTCGGTTAGCTGTGCCTGCTCTTCTTCTGCCGTTGCTGACACGGCCAAACATGCCTCAATCACGGCCGAGCTGTGACAGGCTAATTTTTTGTTGTCGTGGCTCAAATTGGGATAGATGGTCGCAACGATGCTGGCCCCTCTTTGTTTTAAGTCAGAAACGCTGTTTGGGGTGACGGCGGTGGTAACAACTGTTTTGTTTTGCAGGCTGACTTGTTCAAATTGCTGGATTAGGTGTATGTCTCCGGCAATGATATCGGCCCATTCGATTAGATCATGGAGTTTCGTTTGTGATTCGGCCGAAAGCGTGAGTTCTCCAAACAGGCTGTTTAGATTACTTTCGCCCAGGCTTTCTAACCACGCTTTGCTCGATGGGTCGTCGCTATTTGTGACAAGGTCTGCAAACAGCAGGTGATCGGCCGTCTGAACTTTTGACGCATAGTGGCTCAAAGATTCTGCTAGCCCGTGATGGTTTAAGGCTGGCAACATGAGCACCCGTTTGTTTGACCAGATTCCAGGCTCCAATTCATGGCCCAGCCTGATTCCCCAGCGCTCAACGGCCGGTTGAATGTGCGATCCATCATAAATGGGGGTTTGATTTGCCAGCTCTGCCAGATGGCAGGTCACCTGCAATTTTGCTGATCGATTTCCGAAGCGCAGCCCACTCGGGACACGGCTCAACGCAATGGCATCTGTTGTGCCATCTAGATCTGAGATCGCTTTTTCTAGCTGCCCTAAATCCTGAGCACAATAGATATGATCAAGTTCGATTGCATTGCCCAAAAATGAGATGATTTCAGGCTCCATGACATGGGAGTCATTAAAAAAATGAAGGATAGATACTTTTTTACTCACGTTCACAAATTATAGTCGGCCGTTATTGTGCGTCAATTGTACCAAGTGAATTGTCTTGAAGGTGACGTGGTATAATTTCGACATCACCTATACGCCCAAAAGGGGTGACAGTTCCTAAAATAAGGTCATTCATGGTAACAATCAAACGGTATCCCAATCGAAAACTATATGACACCGAGGCTCGGAAATACATCACATTAGATAAGATTGCAGAACTTATTCGTTCTGGAAATGAAGTTGAAGTGCTTGATACCGCATCTGGTGAAGATTTAACAGCCCTAATTTTAACCCAAATCATCCATGAACAGGAGAAAAAGAACCGCGGGTTTTTGCCCCGTTCTGTCTTGCAAAGCCTGGTTCAATCGGGTGGTGAAACCCTTAATAACCTGCGTAGCGGGCTTTCTTACCCTTTAAACTTGGTTTCGCATGTTGATGATGAGATTCGTCGCAGAGTGGAGGTATTGGTCAAAGAGGGAGAAATACGTTTAGAAGATGGACAGCAAATGGTGAAACGGCTTATTCAAAATGCCAGCGAGTCGTTTAACACCGAAGAAGGGCGAGCGGCCGACTTTTTTGATCGCTTAAAACTGTTGGGTGTTCCCAGCCGATCTGAATTAGATGACTTGAAAAACCAAATCGCAACGCTTGAAGCGGCTTTGGCAAGCTTGACAGAGGCGGCCGAAGATGATTCTGAAGTGTAAGCTGTTTGAAACGCCATTAGAAAAGTCTTGATTTTCAGGCTGTGATGTGTACAATTTTAGGCCGATTCTATTGACATTAGATCACATTTTGTGATTTTGAATTAACGAGGTAAACCATGGCCAAGAAAAAAGGCGCACGTATCGTCATTAAAATTAAAAGTACAGAAAGCGGTCATCAATATGTTACGACCAAAAATCGTCGGAACGATCCCCAACGGATCGAACTGAAAAAATACGATCCACTTGTTCGTAAACACGTTTTGTATCGCGAAACAAAATAAACTGTACAGCAAAAATCAGCTCCGCTTAGCGGGGCTTTTTTTTTGCCAAAATTTCGAATTCAGGTTACGTAATTCAATCTTGGCAAAGACCAGTCAGGTTTTATTAATAACGCTTCTGGAAATCAGAGATAAGTGGAAACCTGACTGGTCTCTCATGCATTAAGTCAGTTACGTAATAAACAGGAGCAGACTTAGGGGGATAATGCTTAGCAAGGTCGTAAATAGGACGCCTGCGGCCGCAAACTCCGCATCCCCATCAAATTCTGTAGCCAGCACACCACTGGTGACCCCCACAGGCATTGAGTAAATTAAGATAAAAACGCGTAGGGTGAGCCCGGTCAGCCCCATCATTGTAGCCACAAAAAAAGCGATGAGAGCCCCAATGCCATAGCGGGTAGCTGTGATGGCGAACAGGCCTTGCCACCGGCCGCGCATCGTAGCCGAGCCGAGCTGTAATCCCAAAATAACCATGGCGCAGGGGACAGACGCACGGCCGAGCACACCAACCGCTTGCCCAACCGGCTGGGGCAGGTCGTTGCCGGTTAAATTTAAAATGATGCCCAAGGCGGCCATGTATGGAATCGGCATTTTAAAAACGTTTAAAAGTGACTCTTGAATGCTCTTGGTTCCACGAGAAACGACAAATGTACCTAGCCCATACACCACAAAAAGCTGGCCGATCACAAACACAACTGCCCGTGACTCAGCCTCTGGCCCAAAGGCAAAGGTGATAAATGGGAGACCAAAGTTGAGCGAGTTCATGATGATTGCGGTCAGGATAAAGGTTGATGTCATGCGCCGATTGAACCCCATCAACGTTCCCACACCCCAAGCTGCGCCTGCCATTAAAAAGCCACATATGATGGTTGCCAACACGATATTGCCGATCTCACGGCCGGACATGCTGGTATTCAACATGCTGTTTAAAGCCAAACAAGGTGCAAAAAGATAAATGTTGGCTCGTGCAAAACTACGCGCTTCCATTTTGATTTTGCGGCTGACAAGCACAACCGCCCCAGCAATTAAAAAAAGAGGGGTAAATGTAAGATAGATTAGCGTGAAGAATTCGTTAAGTGAAGACATCGGCATACTGTGGTCCTAAAGGCAGGTACTTTTGTTGGATGGGAAATAGCCTCTGGTCAGCCTACCATTTTCCTATGAAATTTCGGGTAGGGCATTATGACATTTAAGCTAAAAGTTGGCATGGCTTTTGATCCAGACAAAGCACGCGCAAAGCAAGTGAATTTAGAAAACATCAAAAAACCAAAAAAGAAACTGAAACTGCCGAAAGAGCTTTTTAGTAAAATCCCTTGGGTTGATATTGTGCGCTCTTTTGCCATTTCAGCTTTAATAATCGCCAATGTTTTTATGATCGGGATTGCTGTGGTTTGGTTCGGCGTGCTCTTTTCATTTATCTCTCCGGGCGAGCTCATGAGCATGTACGGGATCGAGCCAACGTCGGCCGTTGTTGTTGAAGAGACATTTGGTACAGAATTGAGCGAATTTAAAATGCCACCTGCACCCGCTTTGGGCGGAAATTAGGTCGGTTAAACAGGTAAAATAAAAAGGGATTGGTTTAACTCAACCAATCCCTTTTTTTGTTTAGCAGGAAAATCTATTCGCCAATTCGAATATCAACCAAATTTTCGAGCGCTTTAACAATCGCATGATTCCCCTCATGCCCTAAGCCCTGAGTTTGCAGGCTACGGTACAGGTTAAAGGCCAGACTAGTGGTCATTGCGGGGACGCCCACATGATCGGCCGCTTCAAGCACAAGGCGCAAATCTTTTTGCTGCAGATCGATGGTAAACCCCGGCCGCCAATCACGCACAATCGCCTGCGGTCCTCTGTTTGACAGGGTCCAGCTACCCGCAGCGCCACCCGAGACGGCATCAAGCGTTTTTTGCAGATCGAGCCCGCTAGCCTCTGCAAACAAGAGTGCTTCACCCATCGAAACCATGGTGCCGATCACAAGTATTTGATTCACAAGTTTGGCGCTTTGCCCCGCCCCTTGATCTCCAACATGGGTAATTGTTTTCCCCATCGCTTGCAGATACGGCATCGCTCTTTCAACCTGATCTGCATCTCCACCAACCATGATGCTCAGGGTTCCATTGGCGGCCCCTTCGTTCCCACCGCTAACCGGTGCGTCTAGCATCTTGGCCCCTTTTGCTTCGATTTGTACCGCCATGTCAGTTGTTGCTTTTGGAGAAATTGTGCTGTGATCGACGACAAGAGAGCCTGCTTTTAAGCTCCCTAAAACGCCGTTTTCTCCCAATACTACCGCCTCAACGTCGGCCGTATCACTTACGCAGATGAAAATGATGTCTGTTTTAGCTGCAACGTCGGCCGGGGTGTTCCCTTTGCTAGCTCCTGCCGCAATTAGCTCGTCACACTTTGATTCTGTACGGTTCCAAACGCAAACATCAAATCCATTTTTTAGCAGATTTAATGCCATGCCCTTGCCCATAATCCCAAGTCCAATAAACCCTAGTTTTTCGCTCATTGTTTTACCTCTTCATTAGTTTGAGCCGGTATTGTACCGGATCACGCCTAATCAGGTTAGCGGGGTAACAGGACTAATAGCGAAGGGCTAAAATGGGATTAGGCTGTGTTTATTCTTTCGTCGAAATGGGGAGCGATATCTTAAACGTTGTCCCTTCTTTCTCTTTGCTAAATACAGATATAGTTCCCTCATGCCGCTCGGTGATTGTTTTGACGATGTATAGCCCCAGCCCGGTTCCGCTGAATTTTGAAGCACCTGGTGTACGATAAAACAGTTGAAATAGCTGTTCCTGCTGTTTTTCGGGGATTCCTGGCCCATCGTCTGCAAACAAGAGATCAACTTTGTTTTCATCTGGATCAGCCACGACCGACACCTCAATTTCTCCCGAGTCGCCAAGAAACTTTGCGCTGTTGCCGATCAGGTTAAACGCGATCTGTTTGATGCGATTGGCATCTGCCATAACCCAAATGGGATTTTGCTCAACGTTTAGCTTTAAAGAAATATTCCGATTGTTTAGAACCTGCCGGAATTGATTTGCTACTTCGATAAGAGGCAGTTGAATATCAATTTTTTCTGTATGGATGGGGAACTGCCCCTGCTCAATCATATTCAGATTCAAAATATCATCGATTAAAGAGTTGAGCCAGATTGACTGTTCCAAAATTCGGCTAAATACGTAACGGGGTTTAAACGGACCCTCGTTTAAGTCCCCTTTGTGTGTCATCATCAGATCACTGTAGGTTGTAATCACGGATAGGGGGGACCGAAGGTCGTGGGCCGCCATCGACAAAAAGATTGACTTAAGCTCGTTCAGGCTGTGTAGCTCTGCATTTGCCTGTGATAGCTCTTGCTGGGCCAGTTTTAGCTCGTTACGCTGCTGGACGGTGCTTTGCATGAGCTTGCCACGGTTGGTGATGTTCTCGATTAAGAGGACCAAACCATTGGATGATTCTTTATCATCGGCCGGATAAATGCTGAAATCAAAGTAATCGATTCCGCCAGATTCATTTTCCCGATTGACCTCTTGCAATTCTAAATAGGGCAATTCCCCATTCAGAATAGAGTCAATGGTGTCTTCGAATCCAAAAAGCTCGATAAAACTTTCGGTTAGGGGTTGAGAAACGATGTTCGTTTCACGATCCAGCGAAAGATCTTGAGCGATCCCTTGAGTGGATTCAATTATTTGATCAGAGTTTATGTAGACGACGCCGATTCTGTTTGATAGCAACTCAAACGCTCGAGATTCACTCGATAAAAAAGATTGGTTGGATGGCATGAGATTTACCTTTACGTTGTTTTGCTTTTCGAGCTGATTAAATTCGCAAGAGATGCGAATCCCGCTTCAACCCCTTCTCCAGTTTTAGCACTAGAGAAGTGCCACGGACATTGTAATTCGGCAGAAATGTTTTCAATTTGCTCGTCTTCAATTTCACGGTCGTCTTGAAGATCAAACTTGTTTACAAGTAGAACGGCTGGTATGCCAACCTTACCTATCTTGTTTAATTGATTGGAATAGACCTTGACCATACTCAAGGTACTTTTTCTCGTCACATCGCAAACCATTACAACGCCTGCTGCGCCAGCTAAATAACCAGAGGTTACTTTGCTGTAATCATCGCCCCCCGCTAGGTCCCATATTAACAAATTCATCTTTACCTGATTTTCAGGTAGCTCAACAGGTTTCCGAGAGATTTTTACACCGATTGTGCTCAAATAGTCATCGCTAAATTCACCCTCGACAAATTGCCGAACGAGACTACTTTTACCAACCGAAAAATCCCCTAGGAGACATATCTTTTTCTGAATTGTTTTCATCACACAGTTAGGAAATTAGGCATCACATCCAACAAAAGTATACAGCAACAGTTATTCATTGTCACCTAACCAATCAAATCTAATCCAACCTTTAACAACTCCAAGTTCTGAATCGGTCCACTCCGCTTCTACCCAGCTACCCAGCGATCGTATTACTTTTAGTTCAGTTCCTGCATCAACCGCCACAAATTGTGGAGCATCTGCATCTGGATAAGTGCGGCTCCATTTACCACTCGCCAATTCAATCTGTTTTAGCTCTAACTGCGTTCCAGAAGGGCTCGGTATTGGCTCTGGTTCCTGAAACACTGCGTCAGGAGTGGCTGTAACAACGATTGTAATAGGTGCTACTTCTTGAACCGGTTCGCTAATATTGTTTCCTATTAAACGATCTTGTCCAAATGCGAAAGGCAAAATGCGATAGGTTAAGATGGAATAAAACGCGCATGTACCAAGTAGAAGAAGCAATGAAATGATGCCAACAGTACGCAACATTTTTGTCGATTGCTCATTGGATAAATCGAGCCCCAGGTTATTTGATGTATCCTTTTTCTTACTTTGCGCCTCTTCTATAAATGTTTTAATTGTAGGTTGTAAATCGGGCAGTGTTTCCGGGTCTCCGTCATATGCCTCAAAAGACTCTTTATGTTGGATGTGGAGCTCGGTCACAAACATGCGCAACATGGCCCGAAACCCTTCTGGTTCAACACCTTTGATCACAGCGGCCGCGTATGCAACTGTGCCGCTCTCAATAATGATTCGATCGTCACCGAAGTAGACTTCGCGTAGCTCGTCTTCATTGCTGTCAGGCGAGAAAGAGTCATTTACAAAGCTGCGAATAGCTGTAAGCATGCTGCTAACCAGATCATGATCGTTTAGCTCTTCGGTATTTTGATTGACAAACTCTAGAACGAGGCCTGAATCATGCTGAATTAAAAATAGCTGGCTGATTTGGAAGGGTAGGGCGTTGCGAAAAGCGACAGAAGCGGGGTCAACGCCTCTGAGTCGATTCATGAGGTTGACTTCAACACCACCTTTATTCGGCCGGATCTGCTGATCAATTCGCTTACGTAGGTCGTTTAGCGCTTCGGCCACCGCACGGCTTACGGCCGCACCCACGATGGGGTAAAGGGCTTCGACCATCTCGTCGCGCGATTCTTGGATTTGGTAGCGAGTGGCTTCACCGATGATGGGGCTCAGGGCTCTTGCCATTTTGCTGCTCTGCCCCTCAACCGCCTCTTTGGTGATATCCCCCATATGCCTCGTCACCAACGGCACAACTTCTTCGGCCGTCAGGATCTCGCTATGGATGCGTTCGATCTCTTTTTCAAGATGATCAACTTCGTCTTCCAAGTTTTGGACTTTTGCACGCTCTTTTTCAAGCAGAAGCTCCCTAAGACGAGACATCAAATTATGGTCTGGATAATTTTGTGTCAGTTCGTCAGTTGATTCCATTTTTTTACCTGGCATCCCCCGATGTTAGTTGTTAGATTGAACATTCTTATCTTTAGAATGCGTGGCGTTGATGATAAAGAGTTGTAGAAAAACTTATTTGGCTGAGTCGGCTTGAATTTGTTGCCCTAACTGGATCATTAAGCTGCCCAGCTGTTTTTTGTCTACAAAACTTTCCTGAATTTGTGCAAGCTGCCCTTGAATCGTTTTTAGCTCGTTTGTTACATCAAACTGCATCTTTTCGATTTTTTCGTCGATTAAGTCGCGCACAGCTTGGACTTCGTTGTTTCCCAACGTATTTGCATCGTCTATCGCTTGCGCCAGATCGACCTGGGCGTTACGAAGCTTGACTTCGAGGTCATGCAAACGCTGATCAACTTCGAGCGTGTACTCTCCTAACACGATGCTTCTTAGTTGTTGGAGTTCGGTTAATACCTGTCCATTTTTGGTCCCATTACTCATGAGTCAGTTGTTCTCGTTTTTGTCCAATTTTCTACTAAAAAAAGAAAGTTGGAAATAGATTTAAGGGGTTGGAATGTTGCTCTTCTTCCAGAGCTACCATCCAAATAGTGAACATAATGTTCGCTAGATTAGATTAATATTAGTAGCTTTTCCGAAATTTTCAAAATGAATTCTCAGAAATAGATTTTATCACTTGAACGATCACTTGAAAATTGTATTTGTATTGGGTCGAATGCTGCGCAATATGAGCCCAATCCCGGCCGCTAAAAGGACAAACATGCCGAGGGTTACAAACAAGGTTGCACTTTGAAAGTAAACCCTGAGGCTAGCAATAATCCCTACAAATGTAAATAGGATTGATGCGCCAGTTAAGATCCAGCCAAAGACTGATTTGCCGTTAGCGAATATGAGCACCACACCGATAATTAGGAAGATCATCGTCATCCCAAAGGCTGAGACGCCATCCCCAAAAAATCCGCCCCCAAACCGCCATCCAAAAAATCCGGTTGTTACCCTAACCTGATTTGATATCAGATAGAGTCCCACTAGGGTCAATACCGCCCCTAAAATAAAATCACCGATTCCTCCGGGTGTTCCGCCGGCCCCTTTTTTGAAAAATTCCATTTTCGTACCTGCCTTGTTTTATTTTTGTTCATTTATTATACGCATAAGATGAATAGAAGGTTTTTATTTAGGCCAAGCAAATGCTTTTGAATATAAAAGTCACGTTATTGTTTTTCGGCCGATGGTGATCTTTTGTAAAATACCTGTGCAATTACTTTGCATAACCTTTGCGATATGTATCAATTTTCAGAAACCACATTTGATCTTCAGTTTAAAATGGCTGCCCGTTGCTGGACGCCCGAGAAGCGGCTTCCAGACTCTCCTCCTATTTTGCTGATTCATGGACTGGCAAGCAATGCCCAGACATGGAACAAAGTCGGCCGCATTTTGGCCGAGCATGGCTACCTTGCGATTGCGATTGATCAGCGTAATCACGGACAAAGCCAGCCCACAGAATCGGGGTTTGACTTTGAAACTGTTACCGATGATCTCAACCAATTGCTTGATCAGTTAGGTTGGGAATCTCCAATTTTGGTTGGGCAGTCGTGGGGGGGCAATGTGCTGACCGCCTTTGGCGCACGTCATCCCAAAAGGGCCAAAGGGTTGGTTATGGTAGATGGCGGGTTTTTGGATTTGAGCTTGAGCGGGGAGCCATGGGAGACGGTGTACAAAAAAATGTTGCCAACTGATGTCAGCCAAGTCTCTGTCGATATGATGCGCCAGCTGATTCGCTTAGGGCACCCAGATTGGGACGATGAGGGGATTGATGTGACGATGGCAAACCTTAGGGTTAAAGAGGACGGTTTGCTTGAACGGCCGCTGCCGATTGACAAGCATATGCAAATTGTGCGCCATATGTTTGATCAAGATCTAAAGGATGCCTATCAAAAAATTAGTGACCCGGTGTTGATTTGTGCGGCCGGATCAGGTGCTGAGCCTGACCCGCTAAGACAAAAGATGCTGGATAATGCGACGCAGATTTCAAATGTGCAGATTGAGTGGTTTGAGAAAAGTGACCATGATTTGCACATTCAAAGACCACAAAAATTAACCAAGTTGATAATTGAATGGCTTAACCAACTATAGGTTGCCAGTAGATTTTTAGGAAAAAAACGATGACCATAAAACCAGGACATGTTGTCATGTTAGGCTCGGGCGAGACTTTGCCATCTAGCGGTAAAGCACATGAATATTTGGCACAAGCCTGCCCAGAAAATCCGGAGCTCGTGATTTTAGAAACACCGGCCGGATTTGAGCCAAACTCAGCGGCGGTTGCTGGGAAAATCAAAGAGTTCCTAGATCGCAGGCTGCAAAACTACAAAGCGACGGTAGAAATAATTCCAGCGCGTAAGCGGGGGACACCACTGAGCCCTGATAGCTTGGACGTTTTACGGCCGATGTTGACGGCCGATGAGATCATGATGGGGCCAGGTAGCCCAACGTATGCGGCTCGGCAACTGCGTAAAAGCATGGCGCTGCGCATCATGCAGGCTGGGCACGGCTTGGGCAAACACATCTTTCTTTCAAGCGCATCTACGCTGGCGTTTGGTCGATTTACATTGCCCGTGTATGAGATTTACAAAGTGGGTGAAGATTTGCACTGGAAGGACGGAACAAATTTCTTGGCCCTATTTGGCTTAAAAACGGCCGTTGTCCCCCATTGGAACAACAATGATGGTGGAACAGAGCTAGATACAAGCCGATGCTATTTGGGGCAAGATCGCTTTGGTCAGCTTGTAGAGATGCTGCCTGAGGATGTGACGGTGATCGGTATTGATGAACACACCGCGCTCGTCTTCGACTTTGGCCTAGAACAGTGCAAAGTGTTAGGCAATGGAACGGTCACCATCTTAAAGGATGAGGAGCAAGTGTTTGAAAGCGGTAGCTCTTTCCCGATTAGTTTATTGGGGGATTGGAGACTGCCAGAGGTAGAAGAACTGCCGGCCGAAGAGCTTGAACTAATCCAGGCAGCGATGCAGCAAAAGCAGCTAGATGGGGCTGAAAGTGTGAAGCCAACAAATGAAATCACACTGCTGGCTGAAGAACGGTGGAGCGCACGCAGCGCCAAAGACTGGGCACAGGCTGACAAGCTGCGTGATGAGCTGTTAGATATGGGCTGGAAAGTGCTCGACGGGAAAGACGGGTATGAGCTGGAGCCTGTTTAGGGGCAGGGCTCAATATTTTCAGGATCAGGCAAATCAATCAAAATCGACTTGGGGTCTACACGGTTGTTAAACTGCGATACCTCAACATCTTCATGAATGAGCCCGGCCCAAACAGGCTGTGGATTTCGCTCGCCAAATGGGCCTGTAATCCGAATACCGCCTGTGACGAGTGCTCGGTCCCCGGGCATTAAATATTGGAAGCCATCGATTTCAACCAAGTCGCTATCGCCACCAACGGCCCAACGATACTGGTAATTGCTAAGCTCGTTTTCAAAACCGACGGCTACCCGCCACGCCCCTGAGGCTGTGGGCCAGCCGATGGCGTTGTAGTTTTCGTTTGAGTCATACACGGTCCCTGGGGCTGGCCCTGTGGTCCGAATGGGGGTGTCACCGTAGTTTTCAACCGTCATGGTAAAAAATAGCGTTTCACACAGCTGTACGGCCGTTGCGCTCACTTCAAACGTGTCGCCGCTAGCCGGGGCAAAAATGTCTGCACGGGGTACGCCGCCCAGATCGATGTTGAGGGTGTCTTCAACGAAGATTTTTTGCCCTTCAGCATCTTCTGCGATGGCAGTGATTTGGTAGCTGCCATCGGCCGGAGGCGTTTCACCATTGTCTACCCCCCCCTCATAATCATAGTAATGGCGGCCGGGCATTCCGGCCGGAACGTCCCGCTCTTTTTCAAACAGAGGAATTTCCCCGCCACTTGGCAAAACCAGCGCAACACGTACATTAGCTTCTTTTTGCAGATCATACTGAATCAAAACACGGTCATTGATACCGTCTCGATTGGGGGTAAACGTATCTTTGTCTAAGCTAAACTCACGGAGTTCGGGCAACGCAGAATCTGCATCAACAACGGACAACGGATTTCTGATCGTTTCTTGATTCCCATTTGCATCTATGGCTTCAAGTACAACTGAGTATTCCCCATCCTGCAATAGGCGAGCGATAATTTCACCTTGAATCATTTCATCTGGCAGACGGTATCCTTCAACTACACCGCTAAATAGAACCTGATATTCTCCTACACCACGGCGACGATCTCGACGGAAATAAAAACGGTCGCCAGCTTCGTCCTCAAAATAGATTGAGACGGTGGCGTTACGAGAAATTTCGTAGTTTATTTGGATTAAATCGTTATCCCCATCTGCATTGGGGGTCATTTGTGTGGTGCTAATAGAGACATTGCGCAGCAGGGTTGAATCCCCACGGAACGAGCGCCAAATAAGGGCGCCAACGGCAAAGGCTAAAACGATAGAAATTATCGTGGCAATGAAGGCGGTTTTCCTGTTTCCTTGATTCATAGCGGCAAGTTTAGCAGAGCAAAAAATCGGTTGCCACAACCGTCACCCTTCGTTCAGCAAACCGTTACCTGACGTTTTGCTGTCAGATAACGGTTAAACCAAACTCTTGTGTAGCACTTACTGTTATCGCCTAACGCCCGCTATAAATAAGGGGCAGGTAGATGGTTTGATCAAATTCCCCATAAATGATCTCTTTTTCAGCTTCGAACAGGGTGTCAGCTTGAGCCATATATGCGGCATCGATTATCTCAAGCTCTTGGCCAGGAATCTGCCAAGCAACCGCAAGATTGCCGATTTCGGCACCACTTTGGGCGAATGCTTCGATATAGTACGGTTGACCGGCTTGAAGTGTGATTAAAACAGACTTCTGCTCGGAAAACTTTTCCCATTCTTGGGTATAAGTCCAGCCTGGCACATGGGCGATCAACTCCCGATTTCCACGTGAGCCGTTTTTACTCAGCCACAGCTCTCCGTTATCATCGCTGGCTATCCAGAATCGATACTGCCCTGTGACTGGTGGGAATAGGTAGCCGCTAAGCCGTTGACCCGATGTTCCAACTTGATCAAGCGGTGTTTCGAAGGTAGATAGTGAGTCGCTTTGGGCGGGATAGAATGGGAAATTGGGATCTTCTTTGAATGGGACGGGCGCTGACTGCTCTTCTTTGTATGTGTCCCATCTGATTTGACCAGATGGTTGTTCGGGGACAGTTGGGGCCTGTTTTTCTGAGATGATCCATTCGAACGAAATAGTTTCGGCCGAGTGACTGGTGTTCGCTTGGCGCAGATCGGCCGGTGCGGCTTTTGCAGTCACCTGTACAGGATATGTTCCGCGCGTTGATGCTTGGCCCGTAATCCGGCCGGTATTTCTATCGATGGCTACCCCGTTTGGCAGCCCGATAGCGCTGTAGATCATCGGGTTGCCATCCAACTCATCTTGACCAATTTGAATATCAACAGGCTCTCCTCGCATATGGATGAGTCTGGACGAAATGGCGCTGCTACGTTTTTGCTTGCCGGTGGCAACATCGTCAAGCTGAAGCAGATAGCTGGCCAAGTGATCGACATCTGCATCGCTTAAATCTTCAACAGAATCAGTACCTTTTGTGTGCTTGCGGATCGCCTCTTGAATGGTTGCGGCCGAGCCATCGTGCAAATAGGGGGCCGTGTTCCATAAGCCTAGCAAAGTTGGCACATCGATACCGATAAGCTCGTTCCCCAGCCGCTCACCGCTAAGAGGGGTAATCGTCCCGATGTCATAGAGCGAATCGGAGTTTGGATCTGTAAAGCTGGTGCCACTGTGACAGCTTGAGCATGATGCGGATTTAAACAGCTCTTTTCCGGCCAGCCCGTCTTCAGTTAATGACCCATCTAATTGACGATAAGGGCTTTTGCCCACGGTTGTTAACGAGTTGACGTAGACGGCTAAAGCATCTAGATCAGCATTGAGCCCTTTCTTGACGTCACGAATAGGGTGGTTGCCAGGGGTAAAGTCTGTGTCGCTTAACAGGCCGGTCCCCTGTGCCATTTCGCGGATTCGGTTTTCAAAATCATGGACTTCGTCGTAATTACCGCTCCAGTTCAAACGGCCGTGTTCTGGCCCCCCATGACCGATTAACGAGATTGTGTTGCGATACCCTTCACCATCTTCAGCCAAATCCCAAACACGGCCGTCGTGTCCACCTTCACTATGGCAGGCGGCGCAGCTCATTGTGGCTTGTTTTGCCAAGCGAGGATCTTTGGCATCGTAAAACAGCTGCTTTCCTTCAAATACTTGGGTTAACAACTGTTCGTTTGCAACGGTGCTATAGGTTGTGGACACACTGATTTTTGTGCTTGGATCCAGTTTTAGACTGCCGATATTCAGGATTGAAATCGAACGATCCATAAAGTTATGCACAAAAAGGAGTTCTCCGTCAGGTGACAGGGTTAATCCTTGTGGTGCACGGCCGACATCGACCCGCATAATTTCTGAATTTGTTTCGCTATCGACAACAGCAACTTCTCTACTCGTTTCTAGGGCAACAAATAGATATTTCCCATCTGGGCTAAATTGAGCCGCACTTGCTACGCCAGAATTTTTGTGCCTAAGCTGTTTATCGGAAGCGGCATTTCCATTTTCTAGATTAATCTTTGAGGTAATTGCGCGCACCGTATTGGCTCCATCCAACGCTGTACCATCTCTTAGAACTCCTTTTTCTACATTGTCTATCTTAGATGGGACCCAAGCGGTTGTTCCATCTGGTGAAATAGCAGGAGCACCAAGGTAATTTGGCAACCCTCTTTTGTTGGGGCTGATCAATAAGGTTTTGATCAACTGCATGGTATTTGGGTTGATGACAACAACTTCACCACCAGTTAGTTCGATATTTGCCCCTGACTCATTGGGTTGTGGTGGCGTGATAAATCGAGAAACGTAGAGCCTGTCTCCTGTTTGATCAATGGTTATATGGCGCGGAGAGGGACCGACGTCAATCGTGCCCACTACCTTTCGCGTTTTTTGATCAAATTTCCAGACCTCGCCTAACCCTTCAAGCGCCACGTAAAAATAGTTTCCGGCCGGGTCAAAAACGCCCCCATGAGGTTGAGAACCTTCCGGCAGAGTAATCGTTCGTTTAACCGTGTCTTTTCTGCGATTAACAGTGCTAATCGTGCTGCTACCTTTATTTGTGACCCAAATAGTGCCATTGCCTGCTTCTGCCAGACTGCTGGGTTGGTCATCAACCTTAATTTCTTTAACCTTTTTGTTGGTTGCCACTTCATAAGCGGTCACCGTGTCATTATCAGGGTTAACATTCCAAACCCAGCTGTTTAACCCATCTCTTTGTTGATAAACAATTGTGCTAGATCGGTTTGTCCGGATTGGTACCGGTTCTCCATCGTCCGGCTTCATGATCAATTCGCCCCGATTTTTTCTCTTAGCCAGCTGGTCTATGTAAAGCGACTGCGGATCGAGGAATTTCCCCGAATTTATTCCCTCAACCAAATCCTGCGGTCCGGTTAGTTTGTCGCTGAAATTTGTTGGCGCAGTGACCGTTAATGGTCCCGATGTTCCGATGACATATCCCCATCCAAACTGTTGGCTAACCAATGTGTTTCTGTCGGTGTTCATGCCTGTGGTGTTCCAAAAAACCGATTCAGTTGTTGAATGGCCAT
>JAHDEN010000326.1 GCA_020628815.1 Chloroflexota bacterium
TCTTCCGCTTGTAAAACGGCCATGTCTGTATAGGGGCTTAACAGCTCACCCATCAAACTTTTGAAATTTGGAGAGAGATGCTGAACCACAATATAAGCGATGCGTTCATCCTCTTTGGCGCTGTGAAAGAACTGCTCTATCGCTTCCAGCCCACCGGCCGAAGCCCCAATGCCCACAATGTAGTCCGGTTTTGGTTTGATTTCCGCATCTGTCATATTGATTACCCTTGCACGGCGCTGTTTAGCCACCCATCATCAATCGGTGTGATGATGGAGATAGATTGAATGAGTTCCCCGGTTTCTGACCGTTGATAAACCCCCTCACTTACTTTGCAAAGCACTGGCTCCCCGCCCACATCTTTCAAAATGTTGGTCCGCCTGATGACTTCTGGCCCGGACAACTCTTTTAGCTCGGCCGAAAGATTGTCGAAGTCTGTTCTGTCATTTGGATGCAACAAACTTTTAAACGTTTCAAGGTTAGAAGCGCTTGAGTACCCCAGTTTTTCTAAAAACGGACCACCCCCAAACACAATTTGGTTGGTCAAAATATTTTGGATCAGGATTAGGCTCGGCGCATTTTCAGAAAGCTTTTCAAAAATAGGTGGAGTTGGGTAAATTTTCTCCAGAAAATCGATTTCTTCAGTTAAATCGACAAATCTCAAAATCAGCCCTTCAGTTTCCCCTTTTTCTGACAGGTATTGAGAAATTTCAATCTTCAGATCTATTCCCGACATCGATTGACCCGTTTCGGTAATCGAGTGTCCGTTTTTGGCCTGCACCATCCAATATTTAAACGTTTGTGCATCTAAATGCTTGAAAAGGGTGAAATGTAAAATTGAACGGCCCAGATCAGTGTCTAGAATGCCAAAAATTTCTTTGGCTAATGGGGTCACTTCCATTAGTATTAAATCGTTATTTAGCAAAATGATGATGACCCGGCTGGCTGCCAGCATGTTTCGCATATAGTCGTTTAGCTGGGTGTACAGCTGATTTTGCTCTTGGAATTCGCTGTTAACCGTAAACAGCTCCTCGTTGACCGAGCTGAGCTCTTCGTTGGTGCTTTGCAGTTCCTCATTTGCAGATTGCAATTCTTCGTTGGACGATTGCATCTCCTCGATTGTGGCTTGCAGACTTTCACGGGTAAAGGTTAATTCCCGTTCTAGGCTACTAATTTTTGACAGCTCTTCTAGATCAACGTTTGATGGCGTTTGTGGGGGATTTAAAATTGTCGCAGAGCCTGCTGGGGGGGTGGCGTCTAACTGAGAAATCGTGATCAGATAATATTTGCCAGAAAGCCCAGAATCGAAATTTGAGCCTTGAAAAGGAATAATGCTGATGGCGCTGTAGCTGTTGCGCTGGTTATCAATTTCGGCCGCTTCAGACTCTTTCAGGTTAACTGCATGGAAGTTAACCGGCTCGTCTTTTTGCTGAGCCAACTGCAAGCCGGTACGAATCGGGATTGCAAGATTTTCAGGGAGTAGATTGGTTAAGGTAAGGGCGATTTTGCCCGTTTTGAAGGATAGGTATTTCCGGCCGTCACCAAACACCTCTTTTAGGGTCCCTTGTCCGTCGACCACATAGCCTGTTTCAACCAGCTCTTGTAACAGTCGGGACTCCCAATTTTTGGTGTCTGAGAATCGCCCCTGTTGCTGCATATACTTAGGCAGTGGGCTAATAATATCTTCTCGGTCTTTGAGTCGCTGTTTGACCGTATTGCCGATTTTGCGATAAATGCGCCACTGACTGTTCAGGGTGTCATAATCTTTCGACGTTTTCCTTAGATGCTCGCTTGGTCCAAGAAAGAGGATGCCCCCAGTTCGGAGCCCGGTGTGGAAGCGGAAAAGCAGATCTTCTTGCGCAACGTCATCGATATAGATCAAGAAGTTGCGACAGCTGATCAGATCGAGCTGGCTGAAATGGGGATTTTCTAACAGATTGTGGGTGGCAAAAACGATTTTTGATCTGACTTTTGGCGCGATGACGCTCCTTTCTGCTTCATCTTCTAGCGGGACAAAGTACTTTTGCCGCAAATCGGCCGGAACCCCTTCGAGACGATTGGACGGATAAATTCCTTCAGATGCGGTGGCGATTGATAAATGGTGAGCATCTGTTGCAAAAATTTTGTAGTCTATCGGCCGATCTTGCTTCCCAATTTCTTCCTCAAGCAGCAGTGCGATAGAGTAGGCCTCTTCACCCGTGGCACAGGCGGCAACCCAAACACGAATTGTTTCTCCATCATGCTTCTGCGCAATGATTTCTGGGATAACCTTCTTGCTCAATTCTTTGAAAGCCTCCTGATCTCTGAAAAAGGCTGTGACATCGATGAGTAGATCGCGATAAAGGGAATTTTGCTCTTCAATATTGTCTTTGATGAATAGACTATATTCGGATAGATTTTTAAGTCCCAACTGCTGAAGCCGGGTATCTAGGCGTCTGAATAATGTATAGGGCTTGTACCGGGTAAAGTCGATTTCGAACCGTTTACGCAACGTAGAAATCAAAAAGGTGAGCGCATTTTCATCCGTTCCATCTAAAGGATTTGCATCGGGTGTTTGGCGTACAACCGAGGGGTCTGAAATATTGCTCACAATGAAGTTGGCCATCTCTTCGGGCAATAGCGCAGTTGGGCTTTCTAAACGCTGGGAGGCCGATTTAGGCATACTGCTAAACAGGGCAGATTCAAGATCTTGAACGATAGCCAGACCACCCGCGTCTGCTATGATTTTGAGCCCTTCTGCCCCATCTTGGCCAGAGCCAGACAAAATGATCCCGACGGCGTTTGGCCCATATTCATCTGCGATGGAATTAAAACAGAGGTTGATGGGGCGGGGAGCTGTGGAGGCTTTGCGTGTGGGGGTTAGAATGAATCGGCCGTCGCTGAGCACCACATCATGTCTGGGCACGTTTAGATAAATAGTGTTTGGTTCCAGCACCATACCATTTTGAATATGGTGCAGGGGGAGGTGTGTAACCCGGGCCAAAATCTGTGGCATCATGCTCTTAAAATCTGGCGAAAGGTGCTGAACCACAACATAGGCTATGTCGGGATGGGTCGGTACTTGGGAGAAAAAATTCTCTAGTGCTTCAAGGCCACCGGCCGAGGCACCGATACCAACAACAAATTTTGGGGGTGTAGGGGAATTAGCCA
>JAHDEN010000114.1 GCA_020628815.1 Chloroflexota bacterium
ATGCGGTTGCGTTGAACGATTTGTCATCGATACCACCTACGTCGGTCACTTGACAAACTTTCATGTCGCCGCCGTCAGCCATTGCGCCATCGTCCATAGCTGAGTCATCAGCCATCATACTTGGAGCAGAGGTTACTTGCTCTAGGAAGCTGGAGTTGATGAATGCGTCATAGCTATCGAGTGAAGACTCTAATTCACCTTGCGCAACAAAGAAGTCAGCAACTTCTTTTACAAAGTTTTGAACCGTGCCGCCCATCCATGCATCTGACAATTGCTCGTCGGCGGTTGGGAAGCTGAATGTGGCCAAGTTAGACTCAGTTGCTTCCATATCCATACCGGCCGCTTCTGCAATCGTTTCCATCATAGAAGAAGGATCTTTAGCAAATTGAGCATTCGCGTCTTCAGTTACTTGAAGGAAAGCGGTGATAACGTCACCATGATCATTTGCGAAATCACCGGTTACAGAAACAACGTCGAATACTTTCAATCCGATTTCTGCTTCCATTTCGGCACCGGTCATAATGATGTTGCCCGCTTCTTTCATACGAGCCAAACCGCCACCCCAGCCACAGGCCATGGCAACGTCACCACGTTGAAGTGCGGCTGCACCGTCGGCCGGTGCAAGGTCAACTAGCTCAAGCTGAGCTACGTCAACGCCGAGATATTCCATCTCTTTCAACATTTTGTAGTGTGCTACGGTTCCGATTGGAACAGCCACTTGTTGGCCGTGTAGATCGGTTACGTTATCACGGGTAATGCCAAGATCGGTACGCGCTACACAGTTGTCGTTTTCAGCGTAGCTAACTGCGATACCTACAGTATGCAGGTCAAGACCGGCCGAAACTGCGTTTGCAAATGGAACAAGACCTTGTGAGTAAGCGATATGAACGTCACCAGACGCCATAGCTGCACTCATCGCCACACCGGTGTCAAAGCTGACCCAGTTGACCGGGATGCCCAATGCATCGTCATACAATTTTTCAATTTGAGCGAACTGATTTGGGGTAGGCCACTCAAGGAAATAAGCAACAGTCAGCTCTTCCAAGCCGCCAGTCATTACTTCCTCTGCAGTTTCCATTACTTCGCCTGCAGTCTCTTCCACTTCTTCAGCGATTTCGTCCGCATTTTCTGCGACTTGTTCCGCTACTTGGCCGACTTCCTCGGCTACTTCCTCGATTGTGCCTGCAAGGTCATCGCCTGTACATGCCGCAAGGAGCAACAAAAATGCCATCATCATGGCAACTGTAACTTTCTTCATGAAATCTATCTTCTCCTGATAAAAATTAAGTTACTAATTCAATAAGTTTTACGCAGGCCAAGCCCCCTCTCAAAAAAGGGGGCAAAGTGCGAAAAATTAAAATGTATTAAAAAATGCCCGTCCGATTATCCCTGAAAGCAAGGAAAACGGTTGAAATACTCATCAACTAAGTACTTTTAAAGGTAATCAAACGATTCCCAGCTGAGTGAGAACGTTGTCTTTCCCTTTTTCATCGATTTTTCCGGCCGCAATCAAATAATCTAGCAGCTGGGTCAGCGTCATAATCGCTTTGACCTCAATCCCATTTTCGGCCGCCAGTTGCTGAATACCACCCTGCTGCCGATCAATCAAAACAACCGACTGATTGCCGCTTAATCCGGCCGCTTTTAAGATAGCAAACGCTTCGGCAATACTTTTGCCCGACGTGATCAAGTCTTCAATTAAGATCGTCTTCTGCCCGACCTCAAAAATCCCTTCGATGCTTTTACCCGTTCCATAGGTCTTCATCTCTTTGCGTGGGTAAATCAACGGTTGATCCATTTCAAGCCCTACAGCAACACCCAAAGGCAATCCGGCATAGGGGTAGGCCGATAAAATATCAAACTCCATCTGCTCTAAAACGCCAGCATAGGCTTTAGCGATCTGCTTAAGCAAATGGGGATAGGTAACGACAATGCGTAAATCGATATAAATGGGAGATTTTTTGCCGCTGTGCAACGTGAAGTTGCCAAATTTAACGGCCCCTGTTTCATACAGCGAAACAGCTAGTTTTTGTAGTGGGTTTTCCATCCTTTTTTCTTTTCCTTTTTCTAGGCTAACAAACTCGCCATGTGAGTGGTTCGGGCGGTGTGAAGACCTGAACGCCATTGTCCGACCCTTCTACGGCGACCTCGGCCGGGATATTATTGGGCGGCTGTTTTTCTAATGTGATTGTGTCTGAATTGACCGGTACCCCATAAAACCGAGGGCCGTTTAACGATGCAAACGCTTCTAACTTATCGAGCGCACCTTCTTCCTCAAAAACCTGCGCCAAACATTCCATCGTATTAGGGCTATTAAATATACCGGCACAGCCGCAATCATTTTCTTTAAGATGGGTTAAATGTGGCGCAGAGTCGGTTCCTAAGAAAAAGTGACTGTCGCCAGAAGTCGCTGCCCGTCTTAGTGCCAACCGGTGCTCTTCTCGTTTTGCGATCGGCAAGCAAAACATGTGCGGCCGAATCCCACCTTTAAAAATCGCATTCCGGTTAATCATTAAGTGATGGGTTGTGATCGTTGCCCCCACCCGGTCGCTTTGGCTTGAAATAAAGTCAACAGCGGCCGAGGTTGTAATGTGTTCAGACACCACACGCAGCTCGGGGAAATCTGCCAAAATCGGAGTCAACACCCGCTCGATAAACACCGCTTCTCGATCAAAAATATCAATGTCGCTATCTGTCACTTCTCCATGAATAAGGAGGGGCAAATCGACTTCCTGCATCATTTCAAGTACCGGGTAAATATTTTTGATATTGGTGACCCCATGTTCTGAGTTGGTCGTCGCCCCGGCCGGGTACAGTTTGGCCGCCGTAAAGGCACCCGTCTCTTTCCCTTTTTTGATTTCGCTAGGCAGCAAACTATCTGTCAAATAACAGGTCATGAGCGGCTCAAAGTTAGAACCGGCCGGTAAATGGGCCAAAATCTGCTCTTTATAAGCCAGCGCAGCGTCAACCGTTGTGACAGGCGGCTTTAAATTGGGCATCACAATGGCTCGTCCATACAGGTTTGCAGTCCAAGGTAAAACCGCTTTCAACACGGCCCCGTCTCTCAGGTGCAGGTGCCAATCATCTGGCCGAATTATAGTGAGTGAGGTCAAGCTTTTTCTCCGAGACAAATAAAATCGGCCGATTATACCTCTAGATCGAGCAGATGGGTTAGTTAAGATTCAACAATCATTTCAGCTTTTAGCTTGGTAATATTGCTTCATAGCAACAATTAATTGCTAACAACTTTCTATTCTTCACAATTGCAATCAACTGCTATAATCCCGCTCAAACCATTCGTGTGCAGGGGATAAGTTTGATCAATCAAATACAAGCTCAGATTCAAAAGCTAGACATTGTCGGTAGCGCATCTGTTTTGCGTGGCGGACTAAAAGGGTTAGAAAAGGAGAGCCTAAGAGCCAGTGTAAAGGGTGACCTCGCCCAAACACCTCATCCCAAAGCCTTGGGGTCAGCATTGGCACATGCCCAAATTACAACAGATTATTCAGAAGCGCTGTTAGAACTTGTGACCGGCCCACATGAGGACCCGGCCGCCGCTCTAGGTGAACTCGATGTGATCCATCGCTTTGTGTACAACAACATCGGCCAAGAGCTGATGTGGGCGGCCAGCATGCCGTGTATTGTGCACGGTGCGACTCAAATTCCGATCGGCCGGTACGGCAGCTCAAACTCAGCCAAAATGAAAGAAGCTTACCGAATGGGGCTGGGGCACCGTTACGGCCGCACCATGCAGGCGATTTCCGGCATTCACTACAACTACTCGTTGCCAGAACCATTGTGGGAAATGTGGCACAAAGCGGAAGAATCTACCCAAGATTTGACCGATTTCCGCTCTGAAAAATATATGGGGCTGGTGCGCAATTATCTCCGTTGGGACTGGCTCACACTCTACCTATTTGGTTCATCCCCCGCCATTTGCAAATCGTTTTTCGGGGATGGGCAGGCTCACACCTTTCCAGAACTTGATTCTGGAACAGTTTACGAACCGTACGGCACCAGCCTGCGCATGAGCGATATCGGCTATCAAAACAAAGCTGGGTTTGCTGTCTCACGCAACTCGGTACACGAATATGCAGACTCACTAGAGCGGGCCGTGTATGAACCCCATCCTGAATTTAGCAAAATCGGGGTTGAGGTAGACGGTGAGTACAAGCAGCTTTCTGGCAATATTTTGCAAATTGCCAACGAATTTTATAGTGCGATACGGCCGAAAATGCCGACCAATCGGGGCGAGAGGCCAACGGTGGCTCTGCGCGAGCGCGGTGTTGCCTATGTCGAGGTACGATCTATCGACATCAACCCGTCAGACCCATTGGGGATGAACCCCAGTCAGCTCCGCTTTTTAGAAGCGATGTTGATTACGGCCGCTTTGGCAGATAGCCCGCCAATTTCGGCCGAAGAACAAGACAAAATCAGTGCCAACCAAATCATGGTGGCACGCACCGGCCGTAAACCGGAATTGCGCCTTGAAAGCATGAACGGTCCGCTGGCATTAGGGTCATGGGCCAGAGAAATTTTAGATGCGATGTATCCGGTATGCGTTATGCTTGACCAGAACGAACCAACTAGGCCATACACAGCTGCCCTCTATGAACAGCGACAAAAAATCCGCAATCCAGAACTTACACCGTCAGCCAAAATGCTGTCAGAAATGAATTTCTTTGGCGAAAGCTTTTTTGCACACGCCATGCGCAAGTCGCTCATCCATCAGCAATATTTTCTTGACCGTCCGCTCTCGGCCGACATCAATCAAATATTCATCGAAAAAGCCAAGGCATCGCTACAAAAACAAGCTGACATCGAAGCGGCCGATACACTTTCGTTTGCCGATTATTTAAAAGAATACTTTAGTTAACAGCTCGCAATTGTTCAATAATCTAACCCAGCTTTGAAGTCGTATTGCGTGGAACATGAAAATTGCCGTTTGGCGAACCCAACGCACCACGCAACACGGGTTTAAAAAGCAACTACAGATCAGCTGAACAGATGCGATAGCTCACAATAAAAAGAGGAAAAATGACAATCAAACTTGGGATGGTAATGGACCCGATTGACTCGGTTAAAACTTACAAAGACAGTAGTTTTGCGATGTTGTTGGCCGCCCAAAAACGGGGGTGGGAACTCAACTACATGGAGATGGAAGACCTGTATGTGCTCAATGGGGAAGCATACGGCCGGATGAAAACCCTCTCTGTTGAAGACAAGCTAACCGACTTTTACGAGTTCCATGATAGCTATGATCGGCCGCTGAGCGACCTCGACGTCATCATTCAACGTAAAGATCCTCCATTCGATATGGAATACGTCTACTCAACCTATATTCTTGAGCTAGCCGAAACCAAAGGGACATTGATCGTCAACAAGCCTCAAAGCTTGCGTGACGCTAATGAGAAAATGTTCACGGCCGTCTTTCCCCAAACCGGCCCCCCTACCCTCATCACCCGCAACGCAGCACAAATCAAAGAGTTCTTAAGCGAACACCGTGACATCATTATCAAACCGCTTGATATGATGGGCGGCTCTTCTATTTTTAGGATTGGAGCAGGCTCACCCAATATCAATGTCATCATCGAAACACTGACCGATCAAGGTGAAACCTTCACAATGGTCCAGCGTTATATCCCTGATGTTGTCAAAACGGGTGATAAACGGATTTTGCTGATCGATGGAGAACCCAACGGATATGCACTGGCTCGTATGCCAACCGAAGGGGAAACCCGCGCAAATATGGCGGCCGGTGGTAAAGGGATTGCGGTTGAAATGACGAAACGGGATCACTGGCTAGCAGGACAAATCGGTCCCAAGCTAAAAGAAATGGGCTTGATCTTTGTAGGGTTAGACGTGATCGGTGATTATGTGACCGAAATCAACGTCACCAGCCCAACCGGCATTCGCGAGGTTGATGAGCAAAAAGGAACTGATATCGCAGGCTTGTTGATGGATGCGATTGAGAAAAAAGTTAAAAAGTAAACCGCGTTGGGCCAGTTACGGTTAGAAAAAGAGCTGTCTTAAATTAAAACACCTTGGTAGGGGTGAAAGAGGTCGGAGCCGATCTGGGTTCCCAAAAACAAGTTTCGGCTGATCTCTTACACCCCAGCATAGATTCAAAAGCCTCAATTTGCTTTGATCAAGCAAATTGAGGCTTTTTTTTGTTTTTTGGGAACAAATATCGAAGATAAAGCGTTATCATATTTAGAAGTTTGTGATCCAGTACCCCAACTTAGGAGAACCTCGTGATAACCAAAAAATATCTTTCCTTCGGGATAACAGTGCTATTTATGCTCCTGTTGTTCCAAACTCAAACGGCCGAAGCTTGTGGGGGTTTATTTTGCCAAAACACCCCAGTTGATCAGTCGGCCGAGCGGATCGTCTTTTCCGTTAATCCCAACGGCACAATTACCTCGCTGATCGAGATCGCTTACACCGGCAGTGCCCCCGATTTTTCATGGATTTTGCCGATCCCTGAAGCGATTTCGGCCGATGATCTAAAAGTCCCAGAAACCGGCGACGAAGTCTTTACCGAACTACACCGCTTAACTGACGTTCAAATCATTCCACCCAAAAGACCCAGCTGTGCAGAAAACCAACGTCTCATGATGATGGCTGAGTCGGCAATGGAAGATGGTTCAAGCGGAGTTGAAGTCTTTGCATCTGGTGAAGTTGGCCCATTTGGTTTTGACGTGATCGGATCATCTGATCCCAATGCCTTGATCGATTGGTTGCGTGACAATAATTATCGAGTGGAGCCACCCATGGAACCGCTGATCAATGTGTATGTCGAAGAGCAGTTCGCATTTGTCGCCATGCGCTTGTTAGATGGGGAAGATTCAGACTCAATTAAGCCGATTGAAATCACCTATCCCGGCCGTCAACCGATGATCCCCTTGCGCCTAACGGCCGTAGCCGCCAACCCCAACATGCCGATTTTTACTTGGGTGTTCGCCAATCAGCAAGCGGTGCCAGAAAACTATGAACACATGGAAATCGCCACAGAAGAGTTAACATTTTTCGACTTTGGCGGGAATGACTATCAAGGCTTGTTGATGCAACGGGCAGATGCTTTAGGCGGCCGTGCGTTTATCACCGAGTTTGCAGGCCCGGCTAATTCACTCTCGTTTGAAAATGATTATTTGGTGCGGCAATCCCAGCAGCACTCCTATCTAACTCGGTTAACGACGTCTATCTCGCCTGAAGAAATGACGGTTGATCCGGTGTTCAAGCTAGAACAACGGCCAGATGTCTCTAACATTCGCGACGCATCTAACTTAGATGGCCTTTACCAGTGTCAACGTGATGGTGGCATCATGCGCAATCTGGCGGGCAGCGACGCGATTAGCCCGGTAACCGAAATGGGAGAAATGACAGCCATTACCCCTGAAGCTGAGCCCCAGTCGTTTGGGTGGCTCTGGCTAGTTATCGGCGGGTTTATCGTCGTGGGTCTAGTCGGCTTCTTACTCGGCCGGCGAGGCAATCAGAACTTTACTTAAAATCAAAAGGGCAGAGCGATTAAACATTATCGCTCTGCCCCATTTTTTATATTAGATAGGCGGCTGCAAAACCGACGGCCGATCCCGCTATGAACCCAACCAGCCATTGCGGGGCAGCTATCAGCTTTTCCCAATTGATGAGTAAAGTCATCACCAAGCCGATTCCTACAATCAAAATATTCAAGAGTTCTAAATTCATTCTGAATCCTCCAACCCCTGTGCGACCCGAAGGAAGTTGTAATTATACAGAACAGGCAGAATTTATGTTCTATTTTTAACAATAATTTAATTTTCTCCAGTAAGCACAGGCTCAAATCTGATAGTAAGTTTTAGTCAGGAGTAGGGCTGCAGGCTAGTAAACGGCTAAGCTATCGCTCGATTTACTAGGCGGTGGGGAAACCGGCCGGCTTACTCGTCTAAATCCGCTGTCGCGCCAATCGCTCAGGCCACCTAATAGCTGAGCCAATACAAGGTCTGGATTTCCATCCCCCTCATATTCGATGACAAATTTGCCGTTATATCGTTGCTCGTGCAGGATCTGGAATACCGTCCGATAATCAAGATGTTGATCAATTTGGTTTTTATCTAGATCATAGATTTTTAAGTGAAACAGCTTAGTTCTTGATGCAAGTAATCGCCAGTTAATTTCTTGATTAACTCTGGGCGTATTCCCTGGATCAAAACAGATCCCGATATTGGGAACATGGTCAAGCAATGCCAAAAACCGCGTCGGCTCAGTTGTAATCCCCCAATGGTTTTCAACCACCGGCTCGATATTGGGGAACAAATGCTCAGCAACAGAAGAAACAAATTTCAAGCGAGAGATCACAATCGGATCGATCTCTGGCCCCATACACGCGGCACCGCCAATTGTAAATCTCAAAAATTTCGCATCTAGCTTTTCAGCAGTCTTAAATCCGGAAATGATGTAAGCCAATTCATCCCGCCATGCGATGCTGTCAACGGTAAAATCTGAATCAATTGTCCAAGACAGACACTCAACATTTTGTTTTTTAAGCTCAGATTTTATTTTTTTGATCGTTGATCCAACATACTTTTGCATCTTTTTCGACTGCTTACGATATCCCCACAAGTATCCGGCCCAATTTCTTAGTCGTGAAAATCGGCCAGCAGGTAGCATAAAATCGTTCAGCTCAACGCTGCCAATACCGGCTTTTCTAACCAGGTTGGGCGCATCGAGTAAGCTGAGCTCGCCCGAATAATATTGACTATGCCAAGTCCATGTGCTCACAGACAGGTTGTCTTTGGTTAAAGTCATAATTAGATACTAGTTTACGTGCAGCGTTCAAGGTTTGCACAAGCCTTCCAACTTTGTCTTAAGCGAACGGTAACTCAAGACTATATTTCCAATGGTTTAAGTAGACACTGCTTTTCAAAATCTGAGAATCACACTTTTATTCCACTTAAACCGTACTAAATGTAACTTACGACACACCTGAATATATCAGACGGAACAATAAAAAGTTGTAAATATTCACAAGATCTAAGGGTAAAATTTATTTGAGCCAACCTCGATAGTCTAATTCATCGATCACTATCTGAAGCAACAAGCTATTTCCGTCGCGATTTAAGTGAGTGTCTTGAGCAATATACAAATATTCACCAGCTTCTGCTTTTTGTTTTAGTTCCGGCGTTGGATCAAAACAGTTAAGGTCGTTTTCTTCACAAAAATCCAGCAACGAACGGCGATTAGCTTCCATATGATCAATTTTTGACCTGTCAAAATCAGTATCGGCCTCGATTGCGGTTCGATATACCTCTTCTTTAAATGGTACCGGGAAAATAAGTAGCTCGATACCTTCAGCCTGTAAGCGATCACGGGCAGACAAAATAGCGTCAAACCCTTCGGCCTGGCCGAGCTGGTTATTTTCTTGCGACAAGTCGGCCGTCTCTGACGAGTACGGGCGGCCGAAATACATCGCTTCGCCAGCAACCGTAATCACATCGGTATCAGCTTGTGAAATGTAGCTTTCACTGCCAAAGTCACTCCCATTCGTGAACACATTAATTATTGTGAATATCACAGAATTTTGTGCCAGCCACCCCTTTTCATCGATCGCACTCCGATCGGTTGTATCAGTCTCTCCCCACCTATACGTTAAACCGAAATCTTCGTTGTTATCGTTACCATACCACTGCCACAACACAACTTTTGGCTTATACGGTAGCCCAAAGGTAAACAGGATATTGGCATGGCTGACCCCACCGGTCGCCCCTTGACCTAAATTTACCACGCTCAACCCATGCTCAGTTTCCAACCGTCTAACCCAGCAATCTTCGTATTCTGTAAAACAAAATGTAAACGAATCCCCCACAGCGACGATATCCACCGGCCACTGTGGCTCCCAATCGGCCGAATCAACCCTAAATCCGATATTCGACTCTGGATTAAGCCAGTTTTTGCTAGTCACCCGAAAACTAACATTTGCGTTAGGGTACTGAAGTTCGTTATTCAAGTTTGGCAACACCGACATTTGGAACGCATCAACCGGCTGCCATGCAGGGGGCGGCAGGATGGTTTGGTCTGTAAACGGATGCTTTTTAACATCCCGCATCATTAATTGAACAATTGGGGGCAACACAGGCCGAGCCCACCGCATCGCCCCCTCTATTAAAAGGAGGCCAACCAGCAAACTAGCAATTACCGCTGAAATTCGTGCTAAAACTTTCGATATCATTCCGGCCGGAATTATACCCCTCTCCTAGTTACAAAAAGAGAGATTGATTGATTCCTAATTTTTTAACCACAATTCAAAACAAAAAAGGCCAGATAACGGGTATGTTATCTGGCCAAAAAATCTAAACTGCTGCATTGATTTAGGCGATTATCTTTCAGGATGGGTCTTACGCCCGAGCAGCTTCAGGGTCGTCCCGATAAACCATCCAAGAGTAAACCATCACAATCGCCATCATCACAAACAATCCACCCATTAAGATTGCCAGCACCCATGTTATGGGTAAAAAGAACGAGGTGATGATTGTTAAAGCACCAACGGCCATCATCAGTCGGCCGCCAAGTCGATGAGTTTTGTTCCATGACAATTCACTCGACAAAGTCCATGGGGTTCGAATCCCAAAAATGAAATTGCTGCGCACCTTCCCCATAAAATTGCCAAGCACCAAAAACAGCGACCCCATGGCGATTGGGAAAAAGACTTCAAACAGATTAATCTGAGTGATTTGCAGTGTAGATAGCACGATTATGGTGTGTAATCCTGCAAAGAAAACCAACAGCATGGCCCAAGTTGCTCTAAATGCCCGGCCCGACTGCTTTAGATTCTCTTGCCTAGGTTCAAGCTTTGGTATAAAAGCGAGTAGCAGGACTAAAAACAAAGCAACAGCTGGCAGTAAAAACAATCCCATTAAAGGGGAGCCAAATTGATCTGGGTTTCCATTAATATCAAAATGAATAGGCACTTGTGTACCGGCCGGAATTTGAAACCAAGCCCACAATGAAAGAGACAGCATCAGAACGAGAACGATGCCGCTCACTACCCCAATCTTTTTATTCGCTAATTCTTTCATCATTTTTTCCTTTGAGACGCGACGGTCACAGACGACTCATCGGCCGACTTTGCGTCTCCTAATTTGAATGTTTCCAACATGCCTAAAAGCGCCTCTTCCAAAACAGTCACGTTCAATCGGTAGATGATTTGGTTGCCGTTCTTGGTCCCTTGGATCAGATCAGCTTCTTTCAAGACAGAAAAGTGTCTCGAGAGCGTGGGTTTTGCAAAGTCAAAATGATCTGCCAGCTCTCCGGCCGACATATCTTTGTCACGCAAAAGCTGCAATATTCTGCGTCGGGTTGGGTCTGATAATGCGCTGTACACTTTAGTTATAAGCATGGGTTGAAAACAGATATAAAAACAATTCGCACATTAGCTATTTAGCTAACATGCTAAATAGATTAGCCTAAAAATATCTGCGTGTCAAGCATCATAAAGGTGCTCACCACACAGATATTGTTTGAATCACCCTACTCTTCGCTAATGCGGAATCCCAAGAAGTTCGCAACCGGCCGCTGTCGCATAACAATGCGTGTGTGATAAGGGGCATTAAATAACTCTTGCTCTCCATCCTGTTGAATCACCAACGTCGAGGAGCCTCCCCCATCTAGATTTAAGACATTATAGGCACCAACCGACTTAAGCAGCCTTTGATTAAAGTAGTGGGTTGAACCGGCGCTATATGGCCATTGTCGGCCGTCCACAGTTAATACCCACATCCTGTCGCCGGTCTCATTTATCCCAACTACCGTCCGGGGCAGCTTATCTTCATTCGGGAAATCAACTGGCTCCCCATCTTTAAGCGTTTGGATATTGCCTGCCAGTCCGATATATGTTTCTGCTGGGCAAATTCCATTGGTTTTTATTTCAGCAACATTATCATCGCTAATACACAAAGATGGCCATTTGTTTCCCCCAGGCCCCTTCCACATCTTACCCGCATTAAATGCGGTCCCATTAATCTCTACCAATTCCCCCACTCGGGGATAGTAGCTAAAAGGGGTTGATGAATAAAACGGGTAAAAGAAATTGCCATTAACAGCCACTATTGTCTCATTTTCTTCTGCAAACGCCTGAACTGTTTGAGCTGCATATTCTCGCGGTGACACAGGATCATTCGAGACTAATTCGAGTCCCGGTGTCATCAAGTCAATCTCTAAAAGATGGTAGACGGTGCGATAAGGTAACGTTGTAGATCCCCTAAAATAGTTTATTCCAGGATGGATATTTTCGATAAATAGTGGGTCTCTTGAGGGGCGACGTCCAAAATAAAAACCCCCAAGAATAGTGACCATGGCTAAAAAAACTAAGCCGATTTTTAAATATTTTTTCATTGATGAATGATTACTCGTCATATTGGTATAAAAATTATCCTGAGAATCATAGAGTGACTTGATTAAGAAATTTCTTGCTCTCATCATTAATTCAGATAGGTAAAAAGTAAGTCTACCGTGACAGGGTTTGCTTATTGCACCGCCCCAGTTGATATAATTTGAGCATGCTAAAAATTTACTCTGTTGATGAAGCCAAACAATCTATCTTAAAGCGCGATAACGCGTTCTTATTTGCCGATACGGAAATGACCGATGCCCAAAAAGAAGCATCCACTGCCATTTACGGAAAACCACTCACCCCACATGCATCTGTACGGCACATATTACAAGATGTTCATCAACATGGAGACTCAGCTGTCCAAAAGTGGACTAAAAGGCTAGATAAAGCTGATATCGAAGATTTTTTGATCTCGAAAGATGAAATGAGCGCAGCGCTTAAACGCATCGATCCTGAATTGCGTGAGGCAATGGAATTTGCGGCCGGCCGGATCAAAGCGTTCCATGAGCTTCAACCGCTACCAAATTGGACCACTGACCAGATGGGCGGCACGATCGGGCAACGGGTCACAGCGATTGAATGTGTCGGCGTCTACGTTCCAGGTGGGACCGCACCACTCCCCTCAACCTTATTGATGTGTGCCATTCCGGCTAGAGTAGCTGGTGTCAAAAAGCTGGTTGCCGCAACCCCGCCGGGTCTGGGCGGAACGGTCCCTGATGTAATTTTGGCCGCGGCCGCCATTGCCGAAATAGATGAGCTTTATAAAGTGGGTGGTGCACAAGCGATTGGAGCATTGGCCTTTGGCACTGAGTCTATTGTTCGGGTTGATAAAATTGTTGGCCCTGGCAATTTGTGGGTCACACTGGCCAAGCAGCAGGTCTATGGCATTGTGGGCATAGATGGTTTGTATGGGCCAACTGAAACCGCCGTTGTTGCAGATGAATCGGCTAACCCGGCTTGGGTCGCGGCCGACCTGCTGGCACAAGCTGAGCACGACGTATTGGCTTCGGCCATATTGTTTACCCCATCAACAAAAATCGCTGAGCTGGTTCAAGTAGAGGTGGCTAGACAGGTCGAAGAACTCAGCAGGTCAGACATTGTTGCGCAATCTTTCAACAATCACGGGGGCATCATCATCACACAATCTATGGAAGAAGCTTGCCTGCTCGCCAGTAACTATGCGGCCGAGCACACCTGCATCGCCAGCGAAACACCCAACAAGTGGGTTGACCAAATCCCAAATGCCGGTGGGCTTTTTGTGGGTGAGCATTCATTTGAGGTATTGGGCGACTATGTAGCTGGCCCCAGCCACACCATGCCAACCAACGGGACCGCTCGTTTTGCATCTCCGCTCAATGTTTCTGACTTCGTCAAAATAAGCAGCATCATCAATATTGACCCCGTCACTGCAAAAACATTGGCAAAAACCGCCGCTATCATCGCTGCATCTGAAGGGCTTGATGGGCATGCGGCCGCAGCCATCAAACGTATAAATGATTAATTTGGTTGGATTATGGTTTAAATCACCGTAAACTGGCCTAAACTTCGAGTGATTTTCTATAAGAAGCTGGTCTTTAGTTAGCACATCCCTTAAAATTCAATGCCCATTTAACACTTGAACGCAATAAGCAATCGAAACTATGTGACCTGCACGCAGTCATTTCATTTGAAATAGCCCGTGTAGCTGTCATTTAAACAGATCCGCCCCGCGTATTTTGCAGGGTAAGCAGGTAATCATGTCAGAAACAAATATCCTCGTCGTAGAAGATGAGAGAGCAATTCAAAACGTTATCAAAACCTATTTAGAAAATGCTGGCTATCATGTGCTCTGTGCCAGCGATGGTTTAGAAGGGCTTGACCTATTTCGTGAGTATGAACCACGGCTTGTCATCCTTGACCTAAATCTACCTACCATTGATGGTATGGAAGTTGCGGCCACTATGCGTGCAGAGTCTGATGCATACATCTTGATGCTGACCGCTCGCAGCGAAGAAGACGACCGGATCTCTGGTCTCAAAATCGGTGCTGATGATTACATCACCAAACCATTTAGCCCGCGCGAAATGGTTGCCCGGGTTGAAGCGATTTTACGCCGCAGCCGCAACGGGGATGAGCAAGGTCTTCACCTTAAATTCCGCAACGTTACGTTACATCTAGATGCCCACGAAGTCTTTGCAGGCGGCGAAAAAATCGTTATGACTCCAACAGAGTTCAAGCTTCTGCGTACGCTCATGAAAAATCATGGTGCTGTACTTTCGCGCGAGCAGCTTGTGACCCGCGTTTGGGGCTCAAACTACTACGGGAACGACCGGGTGGTTGACGTTTATGTTGGCCAAGTCCGTCGGAAACTCGAAGAGTCAACGGGTGAAATTTTAATCGAAACCGTACGCGGTGTTGGTTACAAATTCATCGACGAGCCAATCGTCTAATTTAGCTCTTTCCTTTTCAGGCACGCCCAAACCTAACGGTCTAACGCAATCGCAATATGGTAGAGCTCATCCAAAAACAGCTAAGTCATCTTCGTTGGCAAATTGTGACATCACAGTTAATTGCTATCGGTGTTGTCATTCTATTTTTGATGTTGCTCACCCGTCAGATATTTTTAGGCATTGTGCCCCGGGGAATTGAGCCGCTCCTACAAAATCTAGCCAGTTCATCTACAACTGAAGATATTATTCGTACCCAAAACGAATTGATGATCACGTTCCGCAACGTGGTCATTTTTTCGATCTTGGTTGCTGCCATCGGTGCGTCAATTATCGGATGGGGCGTTAGCTTGATTTTGTCGCGGCTAATCTTGAACCCGCTGCAACGGCTAAACAACAGCAGCCGCCGCATAGCTGAAGGGCGTTACGACGAGCGTATTTCTCCACCAGCTACGCTTGAACTGGCAGAAGTTGCCCAGCAATTTAACCTGATGGCTGAATCGCTGGAAAACATCGAGCAAAATCGAATATCGCTTATCGGCAATGTCTCTCATGAGCTGCGTACACCACTCACATCTCTCCAAGGGTATGTTGAGGGGTTACAAGACGGCCTTTTCCCAGGTTCTGAAGAGACTTGGGCGATTATGGGAGTTGAGCTCACCCGCTTAAAACGACTGGTTGATGACTTACAGGCGCTCTCCCGGGTTGAAGGGGGTGCGGTTCAGTTAGACACAATTAAGTTCCCCGTACTCCCTCTCATCGAACAGGTTCACAGTCAGCTCCAGGCTAAGTTTGTGACTAAAAAGATCACTTGGTATGCCGATGGGGCTGACCCGGACATTCCGGCCTATGCAGATCGAGACAGAACGTATCAAATTTTGATTAACCTGTTGGGTAACGCTCTGCGGCACACCCCTGAAAATGGGGCGATAAGCATTTACGTCGATTATCATATCGACGATTTGATCGCTATTTCTGTCATTGATGATGGGGATGGTATTCCCGCCGACTCTCTCCCTTTTCTATTCGAACGTTTTTACCGTGTTGATCCTTCTAGAGCGCGAAAGAGTGGTGGCAGTGGTATTGGCTTAGCTATCTCACGCCAGTTGGCCCGCCTTATGAATGGGGATATTGAAGCTGAAAGTGATGGTGTAGGCATGGGGAGCACCTTTACGCTGTATCTCCCGGCTGTTGAATCGTAGTTAAAAGAGCCGCCTGCGAATTAAGCCTTTAACTCACGTAGAATACGACCTGCAACCCGAGGCCCTTCATAGACCATTCCCGTATACATTTGAACCACAGTGGCACCTGCATCCAGCATGTTTTGTGCATCCTGCCCGTTCCGAATTCCGCCAACCCCGATAATCTCAAGCTTCCCATCAGCCAATTCTTTAACTTGTTTGACAACCTCTATACTGCGTGTGTGCAACGGGGATCCGCTCATTCCCCCTTCTTCCTTTTGCCCTTCGGCCGGTAACGATTGACGGCCGCGGGTTGTGTTGGTTGCAATTATTCCAGCCACCCCAACATCGAGCGATGCACCAATCACATCTTTTAACCCATCTTCATCAATATCAGGGGCTATTTTTACAAAGAACGGTTTTTCGGAAACCTCTTTTTGAGTCGCTTGTACGCGCCCCTCTTCTTTCAGCTTGCCCAACAGATCTGCAATGTACTGTTTTGTCTGTAGCTCTCGCAAACCAGGGGTATTTGGCGAGCTGATATTGACGGCCAAATAATCGCAGTAGGGGTAAACAAATTGCATCACCTCGATATAATCATCGACCGCATTATTTAAGGGAGTCTCTTTCTGCTTGCCCAGGCTCACACCCAAAACCCAATCTCGCTCCAGCGCATCAATTTCTCTTAAGCGTGGCAGTGCGGCCCGAACGCCGCAATTGGGAAAACCCATACGGTTAATAAGTGCACCTTGCTGTTTGTATCTAAAAACTCGTGGTTTGGGGTTCCCCTCTTGAGGGCGTGGTGTAAGTGTCCCAACTTCAATATGACCAAATCCGAGATGGGCCAAACCGGCCGCTACTCGCACATCTTTATCAAACCCAGCAGCAACTCCCAATCGATTCGGAAATTTAATTCCGGAAACGAAAACTGGAGAAGATGGACAGTCACCGGCAACTCGGCCGAGTAACGACTGTCCACTTCCCCAGTCTTGAACATTTTGTAGCATGCCGATCGTCAGGTTATGAGCGACTTCGGCATCTATTAATGATAATAATGGATAAACTAAACGGGCATACAAACGCATGCCCAAAGTTTATTAAGCAGGTACTGTTTCACCAAGTGCTTCGGCAGAAACCTCACCATTGTATTGCACAGTTTGTGGGAAAATCGATTTAACAGAAACGGTTAGACCCTCTAGCAGAGGAGATGAAATCGTTTCGTCTTGACGATATTCGCCAACCAACTCATATTCTTTGTTGGTCAACATGTAAACTTCTACTGAATGATTTTTAGGGTTTACGATCCAGTATTCTTTTACACCAACTTGCTCGTATGAAATATATTTCACAACGCGGTCAATACGGTATGTATCGTCGCTCAGAACCTCTACAACTAAGTCTGGGGCACCGTTATATGTTTGGCTATCCCCTTTCCAGTTAGGTCCCAATGCGATGAACAGGTCAGGTTGAATTAGACGTGCATGCTCTTGCAGGCGAACATCGACTGGCCCTAAAACAACACGGCCGAATCGGTTAGCGTTAAGCCATTCGCGGAAGGCGACAAAAAGTTCGCCGGTGATATATTGATGAAATGTATTGTGGTTTTCTGACATTGTTTTGAACTCCTCCCTGAAAACTGGCTTTTAGATCAAAAGAAACGTTATCAAGGAAATGAAAATTTTACCTCTTCAAGAAGCGATTTAAATGGTACAAAATGGAACTTGGCAACTCGCAGTGCTCAGTCCTTTCTAGTGATTCAAACTACGCAATTGAGATAGTGATGTCTAAGGTGTATGCATAGGTGTTTCCACTAATTTATAATTGATGGCGTCCCCTTTGACTACAGCATCTGCGTTAATAGCTTCTTTTTTTCACTTGGTAATCACGCTATTACGCCTTGGTCAGATTAGTCCTAAAAATCATAGTCCTCATGCCTTACTGCGAAAGTTAAGAAAAACCGGTTTGGGATGAATATGCTGTGAAACAGTTGGGGTGCTTTACGGGAAAAGCAGGCAATTTCTAATCGCGTATCATAATCACCGAGTAGACTGACAACTAGGCTACAGTTGCCCATAAACAAAAAAATCACACGGGATAAATCGTGTGATTATGAGCAGGCTCCCCCATTGTTTTTTAGATCAAGCTTTAGCGGAAGGTTATTAATCTTCGTTCAACTGTAAAACGGCCATAAATGCTTCTTGAGGAACTTCAACATTCCCGATCATCTTCATCCGCTTTTTACCCTTTTTCTGCTTTTCAAGCAGCTTGCGCTTACGGCTTACGTCACCACCATAACATTTGGCTAAAACGTCTTTACGCAGCGCCTGAACATTGGCACGGCTGATAACCCGCTTGCCGGTAGAAGCTTGAATAGGGACTTCAAACATTTGGCGCGGAATTCGTTTTTTGAGTTCTGTCACCAATTTTTGTCCACGATGATAGGCTTTTTCAGAATGGACAATCATCGTCAAAGCATCAACCGGCTGTTTGTTGACCAAAACTTCTAGCTTAACTAAGTCAGATGCCCGATACCCGGCAAAATCATAGTCCATAGAGGCATACCCACGGGTGACACTTTTTAGTTTGTCGTAGAAGTCGATAATCAACTCGGCCAGAGGGATGTCGAATTTAAATACGATCCGGCCGGGTGCGGGATATTCTTGCCCCACAAACTCACCTCGCCGTTTCATCATCAAATCCATCAGCACCCCGTAATATTCTTCTGGGGAAAAGATTTGAACGTGCATCCACGGTTCGCTGATTGAAGCGATCGTACCTTCGTCCGGCAGCTCGGCCGGGCTTTCAACAATCGTGATCTCTTCCGTGTTTCTGTCTAGAACCTCATATCGCACGCTGGGTGCGGTCGCGATAATGTCTAGATCATATTCCCGCTCTAACCGCTCTTGGATAATTTCCATATGGAACATGCCCAAGAAACCGCAGCGGAAACCAAAGCTAAGCGCCGTAGAGGTTTCTGGTTCGTAAACCAAAGCGGCATCATTTAATTGCAGTTTTTGCAGCGCGTCACGCAGGTCAGAGTAGTCTTCGTTGTTGGTGGGATAAAACCCGGCAAAAACCATCGGCTTAGCGGCTTCAAAGCCAGCAAGTGCCTCTGTCGCCTGCGCCCCTTTTTTGGTGATCGTATCTCCCACACGACATTCGCGAACATCTTTAAAGCCGGTCGCGATATAGCCAACTTCACCGGCCGACAATTTTTTGACCTGCTTCATGCCTGGCTCAAACACCCCAATCTCAATCGGGTCCGCCTCAACACCGGTAGACATGACATGGACCCAATCTTTGTCTGTAAATTCGCCGTCTATGACACGAATATAGGCGATTACACCCTTATAAATGTCATAGTGCGAGTCGAAGACCAAGGCGCGAAACGGTGCATCAAGATCCCCTTTGGGAGGTGGCACATTAACCGCAATCGACTCAAGAACCTGTGTGATATTGGTCCCCATCTTAGCACTGATGGGAATTACATCTTCGGCCGGGATGCCGATCAAGTTTTCA
>JAHDEN010000115.1 GCA_020628815.1 Chloroflexota bacterium
TGTCCCCTAGTGTTGGGACAAACGGCTAAGCCACCTGCTTGGGATCCGGCTTTGCTTTGGCTTTTTTACCGCCAGAATGCTGGGTAATCACCCGCTCAAGGGCATCACATCCTTGCACAAGCGTGTTCATAGACGGCCCAAAACTGATACGAGCGTACTGGCGATACCGGCCGGATTCTCGTCGCCTCTCAGGGTCTACATCGAAAAACGCCCCTGGCACAGTGATCACATTTTCATCTAGCCCCGCCTCAAAGAATCGAATCCCGTCATTAATCGGGTTGGGCAAGCGGCTTAAGTTAGCCCACACATAAAATGTGCCGCCCGGTTCAGACTCCACCCGAATGCCCATCTTGTGCAGCCTGCGCAGTAGATAATCCCGCTTTTCGCGGAAGCTGTTCTGGGTCGCGATCGTCTCTTCGATCACATGCTCCGGTTCCAACAAATCGAGCACCTGCCGTTGAAACGGATTGTTGGCTCCACCATCTAAAAACGATCCGGCCGAAGCGATCGTATCAATTACCTGTTTAGGTGCCAGTGTCCAGCTCACGCGCCAGCCGGGGTAACGCCAGTTCTTTGTTAGCCCATCTACAATCACAACGGGATCTTTGTTTACGTCATCAATAAACTCAGCGGCCGACACCATGCGTGGATCTCCGTGCGTTGGTCCATTATAAATATAGTGGGAGTAGAACTCGTCAAAAATCAATGAACAGCGCAGTTCACCAGCCATTTCAACCCACTGTTGTAGCTGATTCCCTTCAACCACTTGCCCCGTTGGATTACACGGATTGCTGACCAATAAAGCCTTCAAACCACGCCCCTGAATCTCTTTACGCAAGTGGCGCATCGGAATTTTGTATCCAAGTTCAGGGTCTAGCAAAATCGGAATCGGGATAAAGGCGCGAAACACGCTGAGCAGCTCTTCGTAGGCGGTGTAGTCTGGCAAAAAGTGACCCATGTTGATGTTGCCCAAAGCCGCCGCCAAGCGAGTTAGCGCGATCCGGCCGCCACCAGCAATACTCACATTTTCGTAGGTATATTTTGACTTTTTATCTTTACGATAAATCGCATTGTACAGGTCAGCCACTTTTTGTCTTAGCTCAACCTGCCCCGTCACCGGCCCATATTCATGCCGGTTCATATCGATTGTGATTTGCTCGATCCGTTTTGGCGCACCCTCTAATGGCCCAACTTCAGGTGCCCCTTGCCCCAAATTGGCCCAGTCGGGATTGTCGTAACTAAAGCCGCGTTGGGTAGCCTTGTGCATCACATAAATCACCCCAGTGCGAGGGACTTGGCGAAAGCCAGGTATACCGGCTCCATTGGTTCCGTTTTCTTGCGTAGTCATATTTTGCTGGATGGGTCGGTACGATTGAAACGTATCACACCCGATAAGTTGAACAGAAATGGGTGAATTGGGGATCTAGATTATAGGCAATCCCTTCAGATTTATCAGAAACTTTTATAAATCAGCTCCGCTCAAAAACCATCATCGTCCAAATCGTGCGGCGATCACGGTGCACAAGGCGCATTCCGGCTTGCTCGGCCGTTTTTTGAATCGCTGCATGGCCGTGCAAATAAGGATGATAGGTTTGCCCGATTAGCTTTAAGCATCGGGTAAATCCCCAAATGGCCAGTTTTGAGAAGACGTTCTCGACGGGGAAACTGATGGCCAGATATTTAGACGCCTTCTGTGCCGCTTGCCCCAACAACAAATCAAGATGGGGATAACAGCAAATGACTCGATCCATAACAACAAAATCGGCCGGTTCAAACTGCTCAGCATTTTGGGCAAAATCAACCTGATAATAATCGATCTGTTCAGTCAACCCGAATTTTTCGGCGTTTTGGGTAGCCGCTTTAATCCCGGCCGAGGAGACATCAATCCCAATCGCATGGCTGATTTTCTGATTTCGCAGCAGATCTTGGTGCACCATACCACCCCCGCAACCAACCTCCATCATCGTTTGAGCACCATCTAACTTTGGCACCACCCAATCAATCAACGCTTGGCTTTTGGGATCAAGGCCCCGCTTTGGATATTTTTCCGCAGCCCGAAATTGATACCTTTCGTCAAAAAAGTTATCAAGATCATTTACATTTTCGCTACCGCTACAGCATGGACACATCGGCTTTAATTCGCTTGATGCTTCAAAGGTTTACCTTCTAATCCCAACAGCAAGTTTTCACAACCCAACTGCGCCATTTTGCGCCGGGTGCGCTCTGTCGCTGAGCCGATGTGGGGCAAGATCAAACAGTTGGGCATTTGAAATAACGGATGATAGGTCGGCAAGGGTTCCGGCGTGGTCACGTCAAGTCCGGCCGCCCGAATCTCTCGATTGCGCAAGGCGTTCACCAGCGCGTCCTGATCCACCACGCCACCCCGCGCTGTGTTGATTAAAATAGCGGATGGTTTCATGGCACTAAACGCATCTGCGTCGATCAGGTGTTTGGTTTCTGCGGTGAGTGGTGTGTGCAGGCTCACAAAATCACTTTGGGCCAACAGCTGCCGAAATGGAACTTTTTCGGCCGACAGCTCTTTTTCAGCTTCTGGATAACTGCTTCGGCTGTGATAGACGATGTTCATCCCAAATGCCTTGGCCCTGCGTGCGGTAGCTTGACCGATAGCACCCATCCCCACAATGCCTAAAGTTTGCCCAGCTAAGTCACTGCCCAACCATTGGGTTGGATTCCATGTCCCCCAGCGACCTTCGCGCGCATCGGCCGCCGTTTCGATCACCCGCCGAGAGGTTGCCAACAGCAAGGTTAAAGTGACATCGGCCGTTGCATCCGTCAAGACGCCGGGCGTATGCCCCACCGGTATGCCTCTGGCGGAACAAGCCGCAAGGTCGATGTTGTCTACCCCCACAGCCATTTGGCTAACTATTTTTAGATTAGGGGCGGCCGACAGCAGGGTTTCATCTACCCGAACGGTTAGCATGGTCAACAATCCATTAGCATTTGGCAAAGCGGCCTGCAATTCGGGAGTCAAACCGGCCGATTCTAACGTAGAGGGGCCCATAATCGTTTCGTATTTGTCTGTGATTGATGAAATCCAATCAGCTGGAAGTTCGTGAGAAAGTATGATCATGTAAGTTTAAGGTCAGCAAGGTTGGCCCACCGCGTCAACACGGTTAAGTTCAAGGCCAATGAAGTTGGTCTAATCGGCTCAATGCAGTTGAGCTCAAGGCCAACGAAGTTGGCCCATTCTGCCACACTCCATCTTTTCGTTCCAGGCTAATTTTCACCAAATAAACTATTTCATCTTGGCCAAATATCTGTAAAATTAATCCTATGGCTAATAACGACGCACTACATTTCGTCATCAAAATACGTGGAGAGCTCGGGATACCCGACTACAACCTGATCTACATGAATCCCGGCAACCGGCTTTATGTTGAACATAGTCCGACGATGCCTGAAATCGAAGTGCCTGAGAAAAAGGAAATCGAAAAAGGGTCTTTACAGCTCGACATGTCGAAATTTTCGAAGGTTCGTCTGTTTCAGGTGACAGATTCAATTCCAAGAATCAGCTCGATTGGATCGACGCTGAAAGGGACGATTTTTAAGACCAAGCTCAAGGCGTATGATCTGATCAATCAAGTTGGCGAAGATATCGAGCTTTCAGCCACCAACGAAGCCCACATGGTTTTTAATGTCGATTATGAGCGTGACACGGTCAATTTTATCAGCCTGTACAACTATGCTCATGATGACGAAGTGGTTGCGATGATCATGAAACGGGGGACTGAAGCCCAGATTTTGCTGTTTGATATCAAGCTTGAAGTGCTTGATTTGCATCGGCAACCCGGCCGCTACACCTTTTTGCAGTTCATCAAAAACTTCCGCGAGGCGTTTATTCGGTTTGGCGAAAAACATCACCCCGATGGACAGGTGGCCCGACTATCGAGAAATTGGCGAAAAACGGCTGAGAACGTCACCTATGATGTTCCAGATGGGCTGACTAACTACAACCATGATCACATCACCAAACTGCTGAAAGAGGTTTACGGATTAAAAATCATCTTAGCCGCTAGCCTGATGGATCGCTGTGCCAAAAATTCTGAAGAGTTCAAAGTGGCCCAAACATTCTTGCGCGCCCATCTGCCCAAAGCCAAAACAGAAAAGAAGTTTTTCAACTTTGGCCAGCAGGATATTACGTGGTCTAAAGTTGTGTTTGGTCAATCTCACATCGATGAAATGTTTGATGACTTGGCCAACGAGCCCGCCCGCCTACAAGTTGGCCCCAAAGATGGGTCTGCCATGCTAACGATCAGCAAAGATGATCTTGAGAATGTGCCAGATGAGTTTCAGGATTTTTGGCATTCGTTAAAGATCGAGCCTGATGATGAGTAGGTGCAGTTTGCGTGTTACGTGGGGCGTTTCCCGCTCAAAACAACACCCTGACATTTGACCCAAACTTGCATTACAATCGACAGCGTTCAGCAAGAATGGTATTCTCTGCGCCTTGTTTAAACTTATTTTTTAGGAGTTCCCCATGTCTCAAATTGATCCTCGCGAGTTCCGCAACGCCTGCGGCCGGTTTGCTACCGGAATCACTATTGTCACCACCGAAATTGATGGAGAAATCCACGGGATGACGGCCAACGGCTTTATGTCTGTTTCGCTCGAACCCCCTTTGATTGTGGTTTCTGTGGGCAAAAACGCTCGTTCGCACGAACTTATCGGCCAAAGTATGAAATATGGCGTCTCGGTTTTGACGGAAGAGATGGAACCCTACAGCAATCATTTTGCAGGTCGGCCGGACGATAGCCTCGAAATCCCTTGGGAAGATTTAGACGGGAACAAAGTGATTCAAGGGGCTCTGGCACAGTTCAGCGCAAAAGTTGTTGATGCGCATGAAGCGGGCGACCACACCCTTTACATTGCAGAAGTAACCGCCATGAATTATGGGGAAGGTCGGCCGGTGCTTTATTACTACACCGGTTACGGCAAAATGGAGTAGGAATAGCAGACCACTAGCGAAGAAAACTTTTGAAAGCGTGGTGCGTGATGCGTAAGGTCAATCAGACGCAAGCTTTTACGTACCACGTTCCACGGCCCACGGTCATTTCCGCTTAAAAAGTAAGAACCTGGCCTAACGCCCCATCAAGCTTTGATAAACTTTTTTATTGGAGACTTAATGGCAAAATCAAAAGCTGAAAAGAAACAGAGAGGGAGAGAAGCGAGGGAAGCCGCACGCAAAGCCAAACAGCGCCAACAGCTCGTATCTAGGGTTACCTGGATTGGGGTGCCCGTTTTAGCCATTATCGGCTTAATTGCGTTTGGTTTGATACGGCAAAACAATCAGCCCCCTTTTGACCCGCTCGCCAATCTAAGCCCGGCCAATGTGCAAGGGGACATCGATAATTCAGTCACAATTATCGAGTTTGGAGACTTTGGCTGACCTGCTTGTCGACAATGGCACCGGTCAGGTATCAAACGGCAATTGGAAGCGGAATTTGGTGACGAAATCAGTTTTGTGTGGCGCAATTTCCCGGTTATTACGGCCCGATCCCCGAAGGCGGCCGAGGCGGCCCAATGTGCAGGAGATCAAGGTCAGTTATGGGAATATCACGATTATTTGTATGAATCAGACGGTGGGATTGCGCTAGATGCGTTGCGTTCGGCCGCGGGGGCGATCGGTTTAGACACCGATCAATTCAACAGCTGTTTAGACAGCGGCACCCATGAAGACTATGTCCGTAGCGATCAACGGCTCTCAGTTGAAGCAGGGATTCGCGGAACACCCAGCTTTATGGTTGAAGGGCAAATTGTAGCCAACCCAACCTTTGCCACGTTAGTCAATGCGGTTCGGGCCGCGCAGGAAGCACAATAAATTTAAAAGACCAGTCTGGTTTCTATAACCAGGCTGGTCTGAAAAACTAATCTTCGTACGCATCAATTGGGAGACAGCTACACACCAAATTCCGATCCCCATACGCATTATCAATCCGAGCGACATAGGGCCAGAACTTGTTCTCACGCACCCAATCGGCCGGGAACGCCGCTTCATCGCGGCTGTACGGATGATTCCACTCCGCACCCGCAACCTCTTCGGCCGTGTGCGGCGCGTTCATCAGCATATTGTTCTTAGCATCAGCCGAGCCGTTTTCAATCGCCGTAAACTCCTCACGAATCTGAATCATCGCCCGGCAGAAACGGTCAATCTCAGCCAAGTTTTCACTCTCGGTCGGCTCAATCATCAGCGTGCCAGGCACCGGAAACGACATCGTCGGGGCGTGGAAACCAAAGTCCATCAATCGTTTTGCCACATCCTCGTTAGACGCAATCTCTTTCAAATGACGTAGATCAATGATGCACTCATGCGCCACACGATCATGACCACCTTTGTACAAGACAGGGAAATGTGGCTCAAGCCGTTTAGCGATGTAGTTGGCGTTCAAAATCGCAATCTCCGTCGCCTGTGTCAACCCATCAGCCCCCATCATGCTAATGTACGCATACGGGATGGGTAAAATGCTGGGGCTACCCCACGGCGCGGCCGATACCGGCCCCACACTGCCATTTCCACCACATTCACCCGTAATATCAATTAAAGGATGACTGGGCAAAAACGGTGCCAAATGGCTTTGCACGCAGATCGGCCCCATACCAGGACCGCCGCCGCCGTGCGGGATACAGAAGGTTTTGTGCAAATTTAAGTGACACACATCGGGGCCAAAATCCCCCGGCCGACACAGGCCAACTTGGGCGTTCATATTCGCCCCATCCATATAAACTTGCCCTCCGTTTTGATGGATGATGTCACAAATCTCAACAATCGATTGCTCGAACACACCATGCGTAGATGGATACGTGACCATGAGCGCCGCCAAATTTTCAGCATGCTCAACCGCTTTTTCGCGCAGCTCAGCCACGTCTATGTTCCCCTCATCATCACACGCTGTGACCACAACCCGCATACCGGCCATCACCGCACTGGCTGGATTGGTGCCGTGTGCCGAAGATGGGATGAGGCAGACGTTCCGTTGATCATCCCCATTGGCCCGGTGGTAACCACGAATCGCCAACAGGCCTGCGTATTCGCCCTGTGAACCGGCATTTGGTTGCAAAGACGTCGCCGCAAAGCCGGTGATCTCAGACAGCCAGACTTCTAATCGTTCAAAAAGGGTGCGATACCCGGCCGTTTGCGCCTGGGGTGCAAAGGGATGGATGTTGCCGAAACCGCCCATCGTGACCGGCATCATTTCAGTCGCCGCGTTCAGCTTCATGGTGCATGAGCCCAAAGCGATCATCGAATGGACCAGCGATAAATCCCGCTGTTCCAACATGCGAATGTAGCGCATCATCGCCGTTTCTGAATGATGGGTATTAAAGACCGGATGGGTCAAAAACTCAGACTCTCGGCTCAACGCCCCATAATCTGCGTCGATGGCTTCAGCCAGCTCGCAACCAAATAGGTCGGCCAACTGTTTTAGCTCGGCCAAATCTGTATGTTCGTCTAACGAGATGCCGACTTTACCCGCAACATCTTGGCGTAAATTTATTTCTTGCCCATCGGCGGCCGATAGTAGCTCTGCGGCCGATTTTGATCCGCCAGACACCATCAGCGTGTCGAACAACGGTCCGGCCGTAACGGTGTACCCGGCCGCTTTTAACCCCTCGGCCAACTGTCATCATTTGGATGCGTTGCGCAATGCGGGTTAAGCCGACCGGCCCATGATAAACCGCATACATCGAAGCGATAATCGCCAGCAAAACTTGAGCCGTACAAATGTTGCTCGTCGCACTATCGCGGCGAATGTGTTGCTCACGACTTTGCAGGGCCAAACGCATGGCCGGTTTGCCAAAACGGTCCTGCGACACGCCGATAATCCGGCCGGGAATGTTCCGCTTAATTTTGTCCGTGACCGCCATAAATGCGGCATGCGGCCCGCCAAAGCCCAAAGGCACACCAAAGCGTTGGGTTGAACCGATCGCTAAATCGCACCCCCATTCGCCCGGCGCTTTGAGCATGGTTAAAGCCAATAGATCGGTAGCGGCGATCATAAATCCGTTATGAGCATGCACTTTTTCAGCCAGCCCGCTGTAGTCGTGAATCGCCCCATCACTGCCGGGATATTGCACGATGACACCAAACGTGTCGGCCGTTGGTTCGTAAACAGTTGCATCTCCCACTTCAATTTTGATCCCCAACGGTTCAGCTCGGGTTTGGATCACCGCAATCGTTTGGGGATGGCAGTTGGCATCGACAAAAAACGTGTTGGCGGTGTTTTTCCGCTTAAGGCTACGTTTGGCAACCATCATCGCTTCGGCCGCCGCTGTTGCTTCGTCTAACAACGACGAGTTGGCCATGTCCAAACCGGTCATGTCTGACACCATCGTTTGGAAGTTGAGCAACGCTTCAAGTCGCCCTTGCGAAATCTCTGCCTGATACGGCGTGTACTGGGTGTACCAAGCCGGATTTTCCAGAATGGAGCGTTGGATCACGGCCGGGGTGACGGTGCCGTAATACCCCATCCCGATGAGTGAGCGGAAGATTTTGTTTTGCTCAGCCAGCTCCGTTAGCTCGGCTAAAGCCTCTTTTTCGCTGGCAGGATGGGGCAAGTCAAGACCGCCATCCATGCGAATATTCGGCGGGACGGTTTGGTCAATCAAGGTCGCTACATCCGGCAGGTCCAGCACTTCCAGCATGTGCGCCGTTTCGTACTCGTCGGGTCCGATGTGGCGGCGGGAAAAGTCCCCTGCATAGTCAAACAGGGCTTTTAATTTTTCGTTTTTGTTTTCGATATTTCCAATCATTTTTGTTTTGTAGGGGTCGACGCCATCGGGTTGCAAGTTGCGTTCATTGAACCAAGATTCGTTCCGATGGCGTCGACCATTTACCGATAAGCTGGCTTATAAAACGGCCGTTTCACAATCACAGCCTTCTTCGGTTTGTTCCGAATCAAAATCTCAATTTCAGTGCCACTTTTCGCCAAGTGGCTGGGGACATAAGCGTGCCCCACATATTTATCAACCGTAGGTCCATACAGGCCAGAGACAACTTTGCCCACAACTTCCCCATCTTTGGCGACTTCGTACCCTTCGCGCGGGACCCCTTTGTCGAGCAGTTCAAATCCCACAATTTTGCGCGGTACGCCCGCCTCTTTTTGGGCCAAGATCGCATCCCGGCCGATAAAGTCAGCGTCCCAACTGCAGGCCCAGCCCAAGCGGGCTTCGAGCGGTGTGGTTGTGTCGTCAATTTCGTGTCCGTACAGTGGAAATGATGGCTCAAATCGCAGGCTATCACGTGCGGCCAACCCGATGGGCCCCACCTCTATCCCGGCCGATTTTCCAGCCGACAGAATGCCGTCCCACAGCTCTTGGGCATATTCAATGTCGTAAAACAACTCTACCCCATCCTCACCCGTGTAACCGGTTCGGCCGACCAAAACGGGCACATTGCCCAGCGTGGTACGCGCCGCAGAAAAGCGAGGCATGTCGCCTAGCGTGTCTGTATTGATGGTATCGAGCAGGTCAAAGACCTTAGGCCCTTGCAGTGCCAGCATCACCGTCTGATCCGATTCATCTTTGATGGTGACATCAAACCCGGCCGCATGTTGGTGCATCCAAGCTAAGTCTTTTTCACGATTATCAGCGTTGATCACAATGTACCAGCTAGACGGCAGTCTGTAGACAAACACATCATCGACAATGGTGCCGTTTTCGTAGCACATCAGCGCATAATGGGCGTCCCATTTCCCCATTTTTGTCACATCCCAAGAAACGAGCTTGTTGACAAAGGCGGTGTCATCAGGGCCAGAAATTTCAACTTGCCCCATGTGATCAATGTCAAACAGTCCGGCCGATCGTCGAGTTAGGTGATGTTCGTTGATCGGGCTGTCATACATGACAGGCATCTTGTATCCAGCAAACGGAACCATCCGGGCCCCTTGGGCCACATGCCAATCATAAAGTGGGGTTCTTTTTAGAGCTTCTTCCAAATTATCTCTCTTAGGTCAGCTAGATTATGAAAACCTGACTGATCTGAAACAGGAAACAAAAAAGACACCAAAACTTGGTGCCTGATGCCTGTCTTTTTACCTGAGAGATTGTGTCTAACTAAATCGAGCTTTTGCTGAATTTAGTTAGCCCTAGCCAAGTAATTTTGGCCATTTGCCCCGTCGGTGGCAACTGCATATTGTTGCGCTTTCCAGGAGTATGATTGGTGTTCGATCCTTTTGCCTGAGAGTTTCAGATCTAGATTGGCTATCTAAACCCTTGCACCTTCGGCCACTCAAACTTCTTTTGAGCCGTCTCTCGAACGCCAATTTAAGTTGTTTAATAGCGAATAGGTTACCTTCAAAAAATTATCTGTCAACCACAATCAAACAATTTTCGTAATTATTCAGCAGGTCGTAAATATCGCCGTAGGGGTCGACGCCGTCGGTGTGGGCGTTGGACGCTTCGACCGATTTGTGACCCGATCTCAGCGTGCGAAGCTAAGCCGTTGCCCCCTACACAAGGTACTGAATAATTACCGATTTTCTAGCTTTGCAGGATCGGCCGTATCGACGTTATTTAGCCACTCCTCGATAATTTGCGCCCCGATGATAGGCGCATAAATATTTCTGGTTGTACCGATATCCGCATGGCCTAAATATTCTTGCAGCACTTCCAATGGCACCCCGTCGCGCAAAAGCTGCGTCGCCCGATAATGGCGAAAATCATGGGCCGACAGTTTTGAGTGGAGCTTGAGCGCTCTAACCGCTTTTTTGACCACGTTGTGTACGCTTGTGATCGTAATACGGGCATTGTTTGAATTTCTGGAATGGGACAAAAACATGGCTCGATTGCTGTCTTTACGCTCCCGCAAATAGGCCTCGAGCGCAGGGCGTGCATAATCCCGAATAAAAACGGTGCGAGTCATGTTTCCCTTGCCCGTAACCAATAAAAAAGTGGGTGCGCCAGACTGCCCCTGCGGCCGATTAAGGGAGACAATCTCGCTGATACGAGCTCCTGTTGAATAAATCGTGTAGATCAGAGCTCGGTCACGCAAAGCTGACAAACGCCGGTTGTACGGGTCGTTTTCGGCCGGGATCGGCTGCGTGTCGTACCACGCCACAATTGTAGGGATGTCTTGCCTTGCCTCATCCAGATCAACCACAACTTCAGCATGGTTGGTGCCGCTCCGTCGCTTGCGCATTTGCCGCTGCAGCTTCCCCAGCTGGATGGCAGCTGGCAGTTCGTCACGATCTTCTAAAAAAGTCAGGTAAGCCATCACCCCAGCCACGTAAGTTTGTGCCGTTTTTGCCGACCTATTCATCAGCAGCCACTGCCGAAATTGAAGCAGATGGTCATTGGTTACAGCCCCGACCGTAATCGGAAATTCGTCTTCGAGAGAATACCCATCCTTTTTAAAATGTTGCAGCCAGTCGGCAAACAGCCGCAGTCCAGACCGGTAGGTCTGTTCGGTTTTTAAGCTGTTTTCCCCCGATCGAAACAGAAATTCAGATTCATGGGCCCACAACGGCCGATCTTTTGGAATTGGCCGTTTGGTAAGTGGGAGTTTGGCTTCACGCATTGACATAAGATAACAAATCAGCCCCCCAAACGCTACTTGTGTAAAATCTATTCGATCTCTAAGTCGGATTGCGGATAATAGCGGCATGAGCACCTTGTCACATGATGAAGCGATAGAAATTGCCACCGATTTGGCGCAAAAAATCGGTAGCCGAGCGGCCGAAGCGGATGCCAACGGGAAGTTTCCGGCCGAAGATGCGGCCGACCTCCGTTCTTCGGGGTACACCAAATTTAATGTCCCTACGGCCTTTGGGGGATATGGCTTGTCGATGCGCACCTGCATCGAGTCCCACCTCATCTTATCGAGCGGAAGCACGTCTACCGGACTGGTCGCGTCAATGACGAGCCAGATTTTGGGGCACGAGTCAGACGTCCGTTCGTGGCCCGACCATATCTATGAAACGATTACCCAAGCGGCCGTAAGTGACGGTGCGCTAATCAACAACGCGGCCAGCGAACCGAAACTGGGCAGCCCGTCTCGTGGTGGTGCATTCCAAACCTTTGCGGAAAAATCGGCCGATGGTCAGCATTACACCATTAATGGGCATAAAAATTGGATTACCGGCGGCCGACATTTAACCCACATCATCATTAAATTAGACTCAACCGATGGTGTGATAAATTTGCTCGTTCCCAACCCATCCAACGGGGTGCGCTGGGAACACACTTGGGGAGATGCGTTGAGCCTGCGGGCCAGTGACAGCAATGATCTGTACTTAGAAAACGTTCAAGTTCCGGTCGAGAATTTAGCCGTTCGGCCGGAAAGCAAGGCTGTGCCAAATAATTGGTTTGGACTTTACATGGCGGCCACATACTTAGGTGGCGCAGTGGGTGCTAGGAACGCTGTAATCCAATATGCGCTGGAGCGGGTTCCCACAGCACTCGGCAAACCTATCGCCACGTTGCCCGGCATCCAACGGCAAATTGGTGAGCTAGATACAGCACTGCAGGCCGCTACAGCGCTGCTTTTAGATGTAGCTGGTATGTGGCAATCAGGTGGAATAAATATGGAACTGCGCAAAGCGATGTTGCCTCGCATTGCGGCCGCCAAGACGGTTGCCACAGACACGGCCGCACGAGTGACCGACAAGGCGCTACAAATCGCAGGCGGTGCCAGCATCTCACGTGATTTGCCGCTCGAGCGGTTTTTTAGAGACGTACGGGCCGGGACCATGCATCCCCCCTCTGGCGATGCGGCGATGGAAGCTGTTGGAAAAAAGGCGCTCGGATATTAGGCTGTTTGCTCCAATTCTTATTGTAGCCGTCATTCCTGCGCAGGCAGGAATCCAGCGTCAAACTTAGCGCTGGATACCCACCTGCGTGGGTATGACAACCGCAAGAAGCGTTGAAAACAAACAATAAAAAAGGGCTGAGATTGGAATCAACCTCAGCCCTTGGGAGTCTTAACCTAAACGGTTCAACGATTAATTGTCATCGGTAGTGCTAGCAGGTGCTGGCGCTGGCGAGGTGTCTACAGTTGGAACAATTCCAGGACCTGGCAACACGATCGTCGGTGCTACACCTTCTGGCGAGAAGATAACTTTATCGGTCGGATTAAGCGCGCTGGCGTTTGCCTCGATAATTCGCAGCTGTAGCAGTTCGGGGTTGGCCGCATACAGTTCTGCCAGAGCGGTGTCTACCGCCAAGGTGCTTTTAGCACGCTGGATTGCAGCTTCGGCCGCGGCCGCATTAATCTCAATCTGTCTTTCAGCTGCTAAAAGCTCATTGATCTTCTCTGCTTCAATAGATTGTCGTTGCGTTTCAAGACGGGCTAAATCATTGGCCCGTTCAGCCTCAATAATCGCTAACTGAGCCTGAAGCCTCTCTTGTTCAAGTACGGCCAATGTAGTTTGCTGGCGAGCTTGCTCCTGAATACGAGACTGCTCAACCTTGATCTCACCCTCTTGTCGTGCCTGCTCAGAAAGAGCCTCTGCACGTTGGCGTAGCTCGTCTTGAGCCGCTTTTTCAGTCGCTAAACGACTTTGGACAATCGCGTCTAAAGCGACTTGCACCTCTGGAGACAAAATCACTTCTGGTACAACCAAGTTGCGAATGCTTAGTCCAAATTCTTGAGCCAAGATATTCACTTCTTCGTCAATACAAGCTCGAAGTGCATCACGAGCCGTACCAATAATGTTGTCGTCGAATGTACGGTCACCTACACAAACTTTCATAGACTGGCGGGTAAGCTGTGCCACACGTTCGCGGGCCAGTTCATCGTTTTGATAAATAGAACGATATTCGGCCCATTTATTGCGAACGGTGTCAAAGTCGGTTGGGCGGAAAACGTCTCCACTCACAACCAAGCCGATCCGCTGTTTGTCTTTGGTAATAATCTCTGGGTCTTCAACCGAAAACGGAACACCGTTTCTCGAAATCGTTTGTACATCTACATACAAACCTGCGGCCGTGTAAACACCCGGACCCACAACTTCTTCAATCTGCCCGCCTCGGAACTGAACTCCGATTTGGTCTTCCTCAACTCGTTCAAGGAAATAGAAAAATTGGCCTAAAAAGCTAAATACAAAAGCTAGCAAAACCAAGCCGACAATCAAAAAGCCAAGCCATCTGAATCCACTCAGTCTATTTGTTACGTTGTCCATACAACCTCCGAAATATCACAATCACACAATATTAAAGAGGCTGACACCGGCCGTGATTACAGCCAATGCCAGCCAAAAGGGTTACAGAGCACATTACGCCCTAACCCTGATTCAGTTTCAAAATCAAACAAAACCGATGTCGATCTGCTTGCCATTAGCAAATTTAAAACGACTCGGGTTTTCTACTGTTTTGTCAAAAACAATTTTGATCAACCCATGCTTAACGCAGCATGGGTCACAGGTTGATAAAGTTACAGAAAATTGGAAAAGGCTCTTCGTCAATTAATAACTAATTTTACAGTTAATCTAAAAAAAGTGAATAAAGTTGAGGCAGTACTGATGGGAGACCAACAAAGAAAAAGGAAATTTACGAATGAAACTCAAAAAACTAACCTCAGCTCAACTCTTTTTAATTGGTGTTTTAAGCTTGCTCAGCATCTTATATTTTAGCTTTTCCCCATATATTTCGGCCGATGGTCTTTCGCAAATGAAAGGTCCAGTTGCAGACACAGAAATCGGAACGGCAGAAGGTGACAACTTTTGGACCCCCAGCCTCGCAGAAATCGAAGTTGGAGACACAATCACATTCACCAACACCGGTCTTGGTTTTCATAATCTAGCTTTTGATGGTGGTGTAGCTGATGGCCTAGTGCCAGACGGATTTGTGATTGATCCACCATCTACTAGCGGGTGGTCAAAATCGGTCACCTTTAGCGAGCCTGGAATCTACTATTTTTACTGTGACCCTCATTTTAATCTGGCCACAAAAGAAGGGATGGGCGGCCGAATCATTGTGGCGGAAGACAGCTCCGGCACAATCCCAACCCGCACCCCAACGCCGGATTCAGGCACCATCCCCACACGTACGCCTGAGCCAGCCGCTACAGCCACACCTCCTGTATCTGAATCACAAGAGATTTACCTGCCCGTTATGACCAAATAGGTGTATCATCGGCAAACATAAATCTGGCTCAAGATGAGCAACTGTTTGGCACTACAAATGCAAAGCTGCAGAAGTTGCCAAACAGCCGTCTACTGTGTGAAGAACTGGAGGAACCATGGATTTAGGTTTAAAAGATAAAGTTGCGCTGGTGACCGCAGCCAGCAAAGGTTTGGGCTACGCCACGGCAGAGCAGCTTTTGGCCGAAGGGGCCAAAGTGATGATCTGCGGCCGAGCGCCTGAAAGTTTAGACTTGGCTGTCGCTAAATTAAAAACCCAATATGGGGCTGATGCTCCTGTTGGCTCAATCGCCATAGATGTGATGGCCGAAAATGCGGCCCAAACCTTGGTTGACGGCACCGTGACCGCGTTTGGTGGCTTGGACATTTTGGTCACCAACGCAGGCGGTCCCCCGGCCGGAACCTTTGACAGTACCGACATTAGTTTGTGGCAAACCGCCTTTGACCTAACGGTTATGAGTGCGGTCAAGCTGGTCAAAGCGGCCGAACCACATCTGAAGAAAAGTGATGCGGGAGCTATTTTGACCATCACCAGCGTGTCGGTGAAATTCCCCGTCGCCAATTTGATGTTAAGCAACGTCATCCGGCCGGCCGTGATTGGGCTGACCAAAGCGCTGGCTCAAGAATATGGACCCTTGGGCGTGCGCGCCAACTCGATTTTGCCCGGCTACACCCGTACAGATCGTATCGAATATTTGCTCACCCAATGGGCAGACGAACGGGGTACAAGCCCAGACGAAGAGGCGGCCAAATTAGGAGCTGGAGTCCCATTAAAACGAATCGGTAAACCGGAAGAATTTGGCAAAGTCGCCTGCTTTTTGTGCTCACCGGCCGCAAGCTATGTCACCGGCGAAATGGTGCTCGTTGATGGCGGCGCCTATCCGGGGTTGATGTAACTTATGGGATATCACGGCGGCGGTTGGTTTTCATATATCGCACATGACCCGAAAGACAAACCCGGCGTAAGTCGGGATGTTTTGTTGCGGGTTTGGGGGTTTGCTCAGCCTTACATCGGCAAAATAATTTTGCTATTGGTCACCATTTTGTTGATCACCGGCTTAACCCTGCTCAACCCACTTATCTTTAGGGATTTAATTGATAATGCCTTGGTCAACGAAGATCAGACTCGTTTAACCTGGCTGGCGCTGGCTCTGGTAGCCATCCCGATTATTAATGGTTTGATCGGGGTTGTGCAACGGCGCACCAGCTCCGAAGTGGGTGAAGGGGTCATTTATGATCTGCGGCGCGCGCTGTACGAGCATATGCAGAAGCAGTCGCTACGCTTTTTTACCCAAACCCGCACCGGCGAGCTGATGTCTCGCATGAACAGCGATGTGGTTGGGGCACAGAGTGCAATTACCAGCACCACGGTGACGATTATTTCCAACCTCGTGTCCGTTGTTGGAACATTGATCATCATGTTCTTTTTAGAGTGGCGCCTGACCCTTTTAGCTTTGGCCGTTCTCCCTGGATTTGTCTTTATGGCTCGCCGTATCGGAGTCCAGCTGCGCGCTTTGCGTCGTCGCTCGATGGAAGTCAGCGCAGAGATGAGCTCGACGATGAACGAAACGCTAAATGTGAGCGGCGCCCTGCTGGTCAAGCTATTCGGCCGTGAATCGCGAGAGATCGGTCGGTTCGATGAACAAGCGGGTGAAGTCCGTGATATCGGTGTGCAGTCGGCCGTGATCAGCCGCTGGTTTTTTATGGGATTAGGTATCGCAACCGCCATCGGCACAGCCCTCGTTTATTGGGTTGGTGGCTGGCTGGTGATCAATACCGAGACATTTACCATCGGGACCATCGTTGCGTTTGCCGGGTATCTGGGGCAGCTATACGGGCCGTTATCCGCCCTAACCAACGCTCCGGTTGAATTTGCCCGCAGTATGGTCAGCTTTGAGCGGGTGTTCGAGGTGCTTGATTTACCGATTGAGATCGATGAAAAACCAAACGCGATTGAACTCCCATCGGCCGAAGGGCACATTGAGTTTCAAGCGGTTACATTTTCATACGAAGCGGGTGAGCCAGGGCTTGAAGAAGTGGAGCGTTTTCGCTTTTTTGGTGGCGCTGGCAAAGTAAAACGGGGTAAAGCGGCCGAAGGCGGCGAGATTAATGTTGAGCGTAAAGAAGCTGGCCCAGCCTTAACCGATCTGAACATCGACATTCAGCCCGGCCAACTGGTTGCCCTGGTTGGCCCCAGCGGTGCGGGTAAAACCACCCTGACCTACATGATTCCCCGCCTGTATGACCCGACAGAAGGGATTGTCAAAATCGATGGACATGACATTCGTGATGTCACGCTGAATTCATTGTCAAACAATATCGGCATGGTCACCCAAGAAACCTATCTTTTTTATGATACGGTTCGAGCCAACTTGCTATATGCAAACCCTGAAGCAAGTGAAGCTGAAATGATTGCGGCCGCCAAAGCCGCCAATATCCACGATTTTATTGCGGGGCTTGCAGATGGATACGACACAGTTGTGGGTGAACGTGGCTACCGGCTAAGCGGTGGCGAGCGTCAACGCATCGCCATTGCCCGGGTGATTCTCAAAAATCCAAGAATCTTGGTTTTAGATGAAGCAACATCGAGCTTAGACTCCCTATCGGAAGCGCTGATTCAAGAAGCGTTACAGCGAGTGATGGAAGGTCGTACCAGCATTGTGATTGCTCACAGGCTGTCTACAATTTTAGCGGCCGACAAGATTTTGGTGATCGAAGCTGGGAACATTGTGGAACGCGGCACCCATGCAACCCTAATCGAACAAGACGGATTGTACACAAGGCTATACGAAACTCAGTTCGGCGAGCGGTAGACCTTTTCTAACTGGTCGGTAAGTAACCTGTGCAACCAAATCGAGAAAGATTAGAATTCTCTCGGGCAAATGCCCATCCCCTTTATAAATTTTTATAGTTAATCGCCTAAAACACAGAATGTTTCGGCGTTGTCCCCTTTCAAAGTTGAGGTAACCATGACCAAAATGAAACCGCGTCGCAAAAGCACGCGTCAAGAAACAGTTGAAACCAGCGGCCCTAATTGGGTATTAATCGGATCTATCATCGGTATTACTGCCGTTGCACTAATCGCCTTAGCCGTTGTTGGCTCGTTAAACCCCACGGCTGCACCTGAACCGACTCCGGTTTTAAGTGACACCGTCACCAACGCGACTGAGTATTGCGAAACGAATCCTGAGCGCTGCGTTATGACCGGCAATGTGGAATCTGAAGTTACGTTTATTGAAGTACCTGACTATGGTTGCCCGCATTGCGCTAACTTTAACGCCTCAAAAGCTCCTACCCTTTATGAAGAGTTTGCAGAATCTGACCAAATTCGCTGGGTGATCATGCCTTTTGCATTGGGTGATTTAACCAAACCATCGGCCGGGGCTGTTTTATGCGCCAACGAGCAAAGTGGAGACTTGGGACACGAGTTCCACAAAAACGTTTTTGCACTACAAGGCTCTAGCGCGGTTCACACTGACGGTGGATTTATGTCAGTTGCATCAGGCATCGAAGGGCTTGATGAAGATGCGTTTGAAACATGTATTGATGAAGGTCGATATCTAGACGCGGTGAGCCTTAACCAACAAGCGGCTCGCTCGTTGGGTGTTTCTTCAACCCCATCATTCTTCTTAAACGGCCGTTTAATTTCTGGCGACCAAGATATCGCGGTATTCACCGAGAGCATCAACGCAGAACTGAACTAATCGATAGCAAACCTAGGGATATAAGAGAGCGGGGCCTGATTGCCTCGCTCTGACAAGGTTCCTCCCCCTTTCATCCCTACTAAATCGTGGCGGATACCGAGTAGGGGCGAAAGAGGCGGGAAAGAGTATATGCACCGTAGAAAATCAATGGTTCCCGCCTCTCACGTCCCTTGAACAATAAAAAAAAACGGCACAAACCGGAATCTTGATTTCAAGATTAAGACATGGTAACCTGCTGGCATCAATTTAAAATTCAAAAGCTTTGAAAGGGACAGATCCCTGTGAGCATGTTGTAATTAGCGATTGGCGAGCTGGTGAAAGCGCCAAAACAACACCACACGGATGACACCCCGGAGCTGGTCAGGAAACTGATTCCGGTTCACGCCCGTTATAGCGTCAGGCTCGATTATGGCTAGTTTGATAACAACTTAGCCTAAAGGTGATCTTCGGATCGCCCCAGCTAACCAAGGTTTTGGATCTTCCAAAACAAATGGCGGTGGCACCACGTGCGAACTTTTTCGCCCGTCCTCCAAT
>JAHDEN010000116.1 GCA_020628815.1 Chloroflexota bacterium
AGACCTTTTCCCATTCTGATTAGAATAGAGATCTGAGAAGAGAGAAAGAAAACTCTCATCTCCGGTCTCTTCTCTCTTTTCTTCTATGAACTTATTCAATCGCGCAATCCGCATTTTTTTGATCATCGCCTCGGCCGTAGCTGCAGTTATTGGGGGGATGGCTTGGTTCTTCTCCCGCTTAATTCTGTCTCCCCCACGCTTGCCCGTACAGCTCCCTAAATCAACTGAAACACCGATTGAGCAGATCGAATTTCCGGCCGCGCAGGACGGCTTGCGCATTTCCGGCTGGTTAATGCCCCAAGCACGTGGCGAGAAAGCCCCGGTTATGATTTTGCTGCACGGCTGGCCGTGGAATCGACTGGGAGAAGATCGACAAGACTTTACCAAACAGCTGCTCAAAGCAGAGCGTGTGGATATTCTCAGCCTCGCAAAATCATTTCATGCAGAGGGATATGCTGTGCTTCTGTTTGACCTCCGCAACCATGGGCAAAGTGCTAGTACACCGGGTGGCATGACATTTGGGCTGACAGAGAGCTTTGACTTGCTGGGTGCTATCGATTATCTAGAAAAACGCAGCGACATAGACATGGACAGAATCGGTGTCACCGGATTTTCGATGGGAGCCAATACGGTGCTGTTTTCGCTCGCTCGTACTGAAAAAATAAAAGCGGCCGTTGCTGTTCAGCCAACGACTCCTATGCATTTTGCGACCCGCTTGGCCCGCTACTTTTCTGGCCCATTAGGGACACCGGTATTGTGGGTAACCAACTTTTTGGTCAAGCTGATGGGGGGGGCTGCGTTAGAAGATGTGGACATGGTTGAAGCGGCTGGCCAAACGGGGCAAACACCGCTGCTTTATGTGCAGTCGGCCGGAGATCAGTTTGGGTCGCTTGACGATGTGCAGGCGATGGCGGCCGCAACCCCTAATTTGGTGGATGTGATTGTTCCGGCCGATGGAGATAACCGGTATGCTGGTTATAACTATGTCATCCACAATCCAGAGATTCTGCATTCTTACTTTCGCCAATTTATGGGCTAGAAAGCTCCTTAGCACAATTCAAAAATGCCTAAGCCAATTAGGGAACCTGCGAATACAAGCCACCCCCTGTAATGGGAAAAAAAGTTGTTTAGCCTAAACAATCCAAAAAATTGAAAATAGTCTAAACTATGCAAAATTTTTGTGGTTGCTCAACCCATCCTCTGAACGTTGTTGAGCATAGCTAAATCCTTGGAGATTTCCCATGACAGAACAAGCAAAGGTAGTCATCGTTGGTGGTGGCATTGTTGGTAGCGCACTTGCTTATCATTTGGTCAAATTTGGTTGGACAGATGTGATGTTGCTTGATAAAGGCGCACTCCCTGAGAATGACGGCTCGTCATCCCATGCTCCTGGTGGTGTGGGCGCAATCAATCACTCTAAGCTGATGACGCAGTTTGCACAATACGCCTCTAAGCTCTATTCAGAGATGCCCGATTACGCACACAAATCATCGATTTATTCAAAATTGACCGATAGCGATATTACCCGCAAAGTGTACAACGGCGTGGGTGGGATCGAGTTGGCACGCAGCCAAGAACGATGGGAGGACATGCAGCGGCTACACGGCGCTGCGCAAGGGTTCGGGGTTGAAACCCAGCTGCTTACCCCCAAACAAACTCAAGACCTGTGGCCCATCATCAACCCTGACGCGTTTAAAGGGGCGCTGCTTTGCCCGTCTTCTTCATTGGTGTCCGGAATGGGAGCAACGGGAACAATGGCGGCCGAGGCGGTGCGTATGGGGGGCTGTACGATTCATGAGCATACCGGTGTTGTGGATATTGAAATTAAAAACAACCACATCACCGCAGTTTTGACAGATAATCCAAAAATGCCACGGATCGAATGTGAACACGTTGTTTTGGCAACCAACATCTGGGGGCCGATTTTGGGGGATAAGCTTGGTATCAAACTGCCTCTGCTGGCATTTGAGCATCAATATGTCGTTTCTGAACCGGTAGATGAGCTGGCCCATTTTGACCCAAGCAATCGGGATCATGAAGCGGTTTACCCGCTAATCCGCGACCTTGATGTGACGATGTATTATCGTAACCATTGGAACCGTTTGGGTGTCGGTAGCTATTGGCATAAGCCGCTGCCGGTTGACCCGTATGCGGTTGGCAAAACGGCGATGCGTGACTTTACCCACGAGGACTACATCGATGCTCGTAAGCTGGCGAATGAAATGATGCCGTGCTACGAAGATAAAAAGCATGACACGGAGTTCAACGGGATGTTCGCATTTTCGGCCGACGGTTACCCGTTTTTGGGTGAAACACACATCGATGGGGTTTGGACCTGTGTTGCGACGTGGATCACCCATGCTGGTGGGGTTGGCAAATCTTTGGCAGAGTGGATGGTTTACGGTCAAAGTGAATGGGATTTGCGTGCTTGTGATGTCAATCGGTTGCACGATTATCAATCAACCAAGAGCTACATAGATGCGATTTGCAACTGTAACTACACCGAGGTGTATGACATTGTGCATCCAAACCGGCCGTCAACGGTGCCTCGCAATGTCCGCTTCTCTCCGTTTCATGAACGGAATGCCGCCTTGAAAGGGGAAATGGTTCCGGCCGCCGGAATCGAGCTGCCAAACTGGTACGAAGAGAACGCTCGCTTGCTCGAAAAATACGAAGATCAAATTCCAGAACGGGGCCGTTGGGGCGCCATGCACTGGTCACCCATCATGGCGGCCGAACACTTCGAAGTGCGAAACAATGTCGGTATGTTTGACCTCACGGCGCTTTCCATCATTGAAATTAAGGGGCCCGGTGCGCTAGAGTATGCCAATTGGCTATGCACCAACCAAATGGACAAACCGATTGACAGCTTGACTTACACCTGCTGGCTAACGGAGAAGGGTGGTATTAAGCGTGACCTAGCTGTAACCCGTAACGCAGAAGATTGTTTCTGGTTCTATGTGGGGGAAGGCTCTCTGCCCCGTGACCTAGACTGGGTAACCCGTCAGTTGCGCCAAAGCAAATGGAAGGATTCAGTGGTTGTAACTGACGTATCGAACTACTACTCTGCCATCGGCCTATGGGGCCCCAACGCACGTAAAGTTCTTGAAAAAGTCACTTCCAACAATGTTAGTGACGAGGCGTTTCCTTACTACTCGGCCCAGTGGATCGAGATCGGAACGGCTAAAGTTTATGCGTTGCGCATCAGCTATGTGGGTGAACTGGGATGGGAACTTCATATCCCGTTTGATCAGTCGCTACAAGTATGGGACGCACTGTGGGAAGCAGGGCGTGAGTTCGAGATGATCGCGGCCGGTGCCGGTTGTATGGACAGTATGCGTGTTGAAAAAGGGTACCGCCTGTGGGGCGGTGACATCTATACCGAATATGATCTTTATCAAGCTGGGCTGCGTTGGACCGCCAAGGTTAAAAAGCTAGGAGGTTTCTTGGGGCGTGAGGCGACACTAGCTGCTAAAGAGAAGGGGCTCAAGAAAAAACTTGTGGCTCTTACTTTGGACAACCCGAAAGCAACGTTGTTTGGTTATGAACCGATCCACAATAATGGAACTGTCATCGGCCATGTTACGACGTCAAACTACGGGTATACGGTGGGCAAGCAGATCGCATTCGGATATTTACCTGTTGAGTTTTCAAAACCGGGAACTGAGTTGGAGATCTCGTACTTTGATGTGAGGTATCCGGCCGTGGTATCGGCCGAGCCATTGCTTGATAAAGAGAATGCGCGCCTGAAAGCTTAATTTGAGGTACTCGTTGCTGGCTTAAAGCAGGCGGTCTAAACTCTATAAACGTCCAAAGGGATGGGTTGATTTTCAGCCCATCCCTTTTTTGTTGGGTTAAGTAGTTTGCAACTTGCAGCAGGCGCCTTGTCGTACCAATAAAAAAGGGGTGCGACGAAATTTCGTCACACCCCTTGTGGGTTACTGTGTCAGTCTAATCCAAATCCCTACGGAGCTGGTGTACTCGTTGCTGGGAATGGATCCTGCGTTGCTGTTGGTGGTGGTAACGGTGTATTCGTCGGTCTCGGCGTTGGTGGGGCCGGTGTGTTCGTTGGGTCTGGCGGCGGTGGCGGCGGTGGAGCCGGTGTGTTCGTTGCTGGTGGCGGTGGAACCGGCGTATTCGTTGCTGGTGGTGGTGGAACCGGCGTACTGGTCGGCGGTCTTGGGGTACTCGTTGGAATACCACCAATCGGCGTACTAGTTGGTGACGGTGTCCGTGTCGGCGTTGGCGTATTGGTACTTGTTGCCGTCGGCGTGTTGGTTGCCGTTGGCGTATTCGTCGGTGTAGCTGTATTGGTTGCGGTCGCCGTCGGTGTCCGTGTCGGTCTTGGAGTACGCGTCGGTGTCTCGGTCGGTTCTGGCGTACCTGTTGAGGTTGCCGTAGCCGTTGGAGTTATCGTCGGCGTATTTGTATTTGTCGCGGTTGGCGTTGGCGTTTTTGTGTTCGTCGCAGTTGCAGTTGCAGTTGCGGTCGAGGTTGCCGTAGCCGTATTGGTTGCGGTTGGTGTATTTGTCGGTGTCGTTGTCGCAGTTGCTGTACCCGTAGCTGTTGCCGTTGCCGTTTCAGTCGGTGTTGCTGTCTCGGTTGGCGTATTTGTTGGTGTCGCCGTTTCAGTTGGCGTTGGTGTTATTGTTGGTGTACTTGTCGGTGCAAATGCGATGAAGTCAGCGATACAAGCTTCCAACTCATCACTTTCAGTGGCGATTTGTTGGTAGCGAAGGGTGTCTTCAAGTGTGATCACATCAATGTCTAGACTTGTGACGGTTTGATCCGAATCCTCAGATTCTTCTTCAGTGACGGTGAGTTTGTTACCGGCCGCTAATGTGCCTTCAGTATCATCTTCTAAAGATGATTTATAGGTACAAGTGCCTGTAAAACAATAAATAACAATCGGGTCTGGCGGCTCAGGATATTCAACACCCATACATGAGCCAGTCACCCCGACGGTGATACCTACCGGGATCAAGATCGCATCAGCGCCATTTGATCCTTCTTCAGTTTGGATGAGAACGTTGCTCCCCGGAGAGAGTTGAAGAGAAATCGGATTTTCGCCTTCAGTAAAGGTGATTTCACTTCCCCCAAATCCATCTACGATGCCAGCAAGCGTGCCGTCATCTTCAATAGATGGGACTGAAATCGAGTTGTTCTCATCAAACACGATGGGATTGTTTGTATAAATCGCTTGTTCATCCCCAGATGAATCAACAAAGTTGCTTACAAAAACACCGGCCGGTGTGGCTGTCGCCGTTGGGGTAGCCGTATCGGGGATTGGTGTCGGGGTTTCGGTTGGTCGAGCCGCTTCGGTTTCTGCAGCATCAATCGCGCTACTTGTTTCTTCAGCACTCTCAATTGCTCTTGCATCTGTTGTTTGGGCTGCAAAGAACTGCTCAGTTGCTTCGATATCGGCCGTTGGTTCTTCAGCGACAACAGCAACAGCCGTTGGCTCTGTCACACCACCTCTGATATCAAACATCCGGAATCCAATGAAGCTGGCAATACCGCACAAAAGCAAAGTTAGAACAGCAATTCCGCTGTACAAAACAGAAGGCTGAGCGAGGAATTTTACAAAGTTGCCCGGTGCCGCAGTCTTGATAGCCAGTGGTACTGAATCTGTTTGTAACACTGCGATAGATGCACGTTTTCCTGCAGATTGAGCTTCTGTGAGGATAGCTATTTCCTCTGAAGCCTCATCACCAATCGATTCATTTAAGATTTTAACGACTTGAATAGAATCGAGACCGGCTGTGCCATCGTTTAGATTTAATCGGCTTGGAGCAAGAATGATCGCATCATTTTCTTTGATGGCTAATCCTTCTCGCCCTCTATCTTGTGCAGATATATATTCATCTTTATCAGCTGTTTGGCTTAAGTGGAAACCGATATCAATGGGGATTTGATCTTTGGCTCCGATTGTAAGTGCCAACTCATTTCGATCGGTTGAGTCTTTGGCTGCATCTAGGCTCATTTTTCCCTGAATCGGCATCATCCGTTCGAATGTATGATCAATCGTGAGTTGGGAAATTTTAGTTTTGCGAGCTAAATATGCCCGACTGTTTCCGATATTGGCAAGGAACAGCTTGTCCCCGTTTTGAATCGCAGCAACTAAAAGCGTACAAGAGGCATCTACATCCCCTCGTTCCCGGTATACGATCTGGTTGGCGTATTGGGCAGCTCTGTAAAGGAGCGCTGCTACATCTCGTTCTGGGCTTTGTTGAATGTAAGCAATAACAGAATCAACAGCTAACTGTGGAAGTTGCAGGTTCTGTCCTTCGGTAGTTGCAAGCTCTGAAAATATAGCAAGATCTAATTCAAGACCACCTGCTGTGTCAATTCGACCAGAAAGGACACTTTCATCTGTGCCTGATACTGAACTGCTTTGGAAAAATCCCGTAATGATTTCTGTCATGTCTTAATATTATTGAGTTTAGTTTTAATTAAGAAAGCAATTATTAGGTGTAGGTAGTCTAAAAGTAAAAAAGCTTTTTTTAACTAAATAAAGTAGTTTGCTATTTTTCAAACTGAGCAGACGAATAATGAGCGGTTGATCATCTTTCATGATTTGGTGCGATATTCGATACTCAGTCAGTTTTAGGCGGAATTAATGTTTTTAGTACCCATGCCCTCGAGGAAGGAGTTTAACATAAGAAAACATGGTTTCCCTTCAAATCCACTCAATTTTAACTACTTTACTCGAGGAAGAAAAGTTTTCGTAAGGTTAATTGATAGCCGGAATGTCCTAAACCACTGGAGTCTCGGTTGGGACTTCGGTTGGAACCTCAGTTGGAATCTCGGTTGGAACCTCTGTCGGGACTTCGGTTGGAACCTCTGTTGGAATCTCAGTTGGGATTTCAGTTGGAATCTCGGTCGGGATTTCAGTTGGAATCTCGGTCGGGATTTCAGTTGGAATCTCAGTTGGGATTTCGGTTGGAATCTCAGTCGGGATTTCGGTTGGAATCTCAGTCGGGATTTCGGTTGGGATTTCCGTCGGTTCTAAAGTAGGTGTATTGGTCGGTTCTAAAGTAGGTGTATTGGTCGGTTCTAATGTGGGTGTGTTGGTCGGTTCCGACGTGGGTGTGTTGGTTGGAATATCCGTGGGTGTATTGGTTGGTTCTAACGTTGGGGTAGTGGTTGGGACGGGTGTGCGCGTGGGGGTAGGTGTACGTGTGGGGATAGGTGTACGCGTTGCGGTTGGTGGTAGCGTCGGTGGTAGTGGGGGAGGCGTGCCTGTACTTGTTGCATTTGGAACTGTTGTATTGGTTGGTCTTGGGGTAGGTGTATTAGGGCGGGAGGTTGCTGTGGGAGGGACAGGTGTACTTATTTGTCCTCTTGTTGGGGTTGGGTTAAATCCGGTGCCTGTATTGCCGTTGCTGCCACCGCTGCGTGTTGGCGTTGTGGTGGGAGGAGCTAGAGTGGGTCTTTCGATCACAATAGTTGCCGTTGCGGTTGGTGTTGGTGTTGGTGGGATGTAACCGATCAAGCACGCATTGATATCTTCTTGACCCGTACTCGTTTCTTGGAGCAGCTTTTGATAGCGGAGTGCCTCAACTGCAGTGATGTTGCGGAACTCTGGTTCTTTATCGAGCTCGTTTTGGAACAGAGTAATCTTTTTCCCTTCAGGGATTAGGATTCGATTCCCTCGCTCGACTCGTGCGCGACATGTTCCTTCAAAGCAGAACGCATCGATTTTTTCTTCTTCAATCGAATAATCGATGGCTAAACAATCGCCTAAGACCGTTATGAAAACTTTAGCTGGTGAAAGCTCTGCTTCGACACCTTCTTCATACCGGCCGGTTTCGAGGAAAATGTCGCTTCCTTCAAACAGCTCAAATTCGATCTGGGAATCTACTTGGTTGAATTCTAAGGTGCTGTCAGGGAACCCATAAATACTGGCAAACTCAAGATCTTCGTTTGTGTGGTTGATTTGGAATTCAAGCCTTTGAGGAGCAGAAATCCGATCATCCTCGAATAAGATATTTGCGCGAGGGTTGGTGCCTAAATAATAATCCCCGATCTGATTTTCAACCAAAGGCGGCCGAGGAGTTCTTGTTGGGGTAGGTGTCTCTGTTGGAATTGCATCACGTGTCTCTTTGATGATCGCTTCAACCGTTTGAGTCGTGATCAAGTCAACTTCATGAATGCGAGTAAGCATGTCATTGGTTGCCAACAGATTGGCCGTATCCGCCTCAGACGTTTGCCTAAAGCGTTTTTCTTGAAGCTGTGCCAGGGCAGAGCGTGTGTTTTGCAGGTTAAGTTGTCGCTCTCTTTCATTTTGAGTTCGACGCAGGATCGTAAAGCCGATTACGGAGGCGAGGAGCAAAATTGTGAATACGGAGCCAAAGATGATCATCATTAGACGACTTAGGCGCCGGCTAGCCTCTGTTGCTTCGGCCGTGGCTTTGGGTACGTGAACCGCATTATCAACGGCCGGATCAGATGTTTGGAGCAGAGCGACAGACACATTGTCATCAACGTCTCTACCTAAAGCAAAAGATACCAATGCACGAGCGGCACGATCTTCTTTTTGACTGTTTAGAACTTGGAAGAACTCTTCTAAGCGGACAACAGGCTTCCCATCTTGCGGAGAAGCTCTGAAAAGGCCGTCTGAGCAGACAATGACCGCATCTCCTTTGATGAGGTCCATCCCCTTTTCACCCAATGCTTGGGCCGCTTTATAATCTTTTAAGGTTTGTGTGTCTTCTAAGTGGTGAAAGCCGATATCAACCGGCATTTTTGCTTTTGGCCCTAAGGCGCGCATGATCACATCTGCATTTGGATTGCTGCGAGCATCAGCTACGCTCATCTTCCCTTGTATGGGAACGATATATCCAAAGGTGTGATCTAGGGTAAGCTGTAGCATTTCCCCTTTGCGCACCAAGTAAACCCGGCTGTCACCTACATTGGCGATAAAAAGTTTTGTTTTGTCTAGAACTACCGCGATAGAAAGTGTACAGCTGGCTCCAGAATGGCTCCTAAGGGCGCTATGTACGGCCGTATTTGCGGCCGATACCGCTTCTTTTAGCAGGGTAGTGACGTTAGTTTCTTCACTTTCGCGGATGTGAGCAATTGTTGTGTCAATGGCAACCTGAGCGGCTTTTTCCCCTTTCGCCTCTCCCCCAACACCATCTGCTACTAGAGCTATATCCAGCTCTAACCCACCAGCAGTGGTTGCATGTAACGAAGTGACTCGATCTTCGTATAATTCTCTGTTGCCGATGTCGAAATGGACACCACGAAATAATTCAGAAATAGTTGACACAGCGTAAACATGGTGGGTGCAAATTCTGCAATGCAAAAACCGCTATTAGATGAAATCTAATGGACGTACTCTGCTTTTTGTTACTTCTAAGGAAGAGCGTGTTCACCCCTAAATCGTCTTTTAAAAAAGTATAGTACCCAAAACGGTAGGCCTATGTCTAGACAAAGACCGATTCTACCAGCCATTCAGGTTTCTTTGTAGGAAATTCACAGTAATTTATGGAAATTCTTTGGGATAAGCCCCGTTTTGCTACGTTGTGCTCTCTTTTTTGTAAAAGTTGATAAATAAAGCTAAAAATTTTTACAAAATAGCTGTTTTTGGCTTTGCCAATTAAAAGCAATTGCTCGTTAAAAGAGATTAGAGAAAATGCTCTAACCATTTGGGGTAGAGGTGGGTAATGGCGACGTTGGGGTTAGCGTTGGTCGAGGGGGGAGTGCCTCGGGCGTATTGGTTGGCGGCACCTGTGTTGGGGCTACAGTTGGTGGAATCGCGGTTGCCGTCGGTGGGGCCTGAGTCGCTGTTGGCGGTGCTGCAGTAGCAGTGGGTGGCGCGGCCGTGGCTGTAGGAGGAACCGCAGTTGCGGTCGGTGGAGCGAATGTCGCTGTTGGAGGGGCTGCGGCCGGAGGAACTGGTGTATTGGTTGATTGCACCTGAATTTGGGTAGCGGTTGGGAGGATGACGGGTGTATTTGTCGGTAGTGCAATCGTTTCTGTTGGCTCAGCTTCGACTACGGTTGGCAAATATGGTGCCAAACATGCATCGCTAACAAAGCGCCCCGAGGGAATGGTTACCAGATTTGCAAAGTAGTTTAGAACTCTTTCTTCAGAAATTGAGTCAGGATTTGTGAGTAAAACCGGATCAAAATCAGTAGGGTCAAATGTAACCAGACTGCCGGATTCGATCTCAACATTGCCCAGATTTTGATCGCTCCAAGAGCAGGCGCCGTTGTAGCAAGCTACTGAGACTACTGGGGATTCTAAATCATAATCAATGCTCATACACCCCTCGCTGACATTAAATTGCCCTGCTGGCTGGTTTATCAGTCGGCCGGTGATCGTGTTGTCGTTTGATCGCATTAAAATCGAGGATCCTTTTTCGATATCAAAATAATTCGACTCTGGATCTTCTGAGAAAGAGATTGAAGAATTTGGCAGCAGATAAACTTCATCTGCTAAATCAGAATCTGTTTGTTGATCAGAAAGAACAACCCAAGCTATTGAATTTGAGATAACTTGCCCCCCTGGGAATAACAACGACCCAGAATTTGAGAAAGATTCAAAGACGCGGCCGATTAATCCCGGGTTTGTTTCTGGTAGGGGGGTTGGGGATGGGGTATTGGTCGGCCGTGGTGTTGATGTTGCTATAGGATCTGACGAAACAACTGTAGTTTCCGGTGTTTGACACGAACTATCTTGGTCAAAGCAATTTGGGGTATCAGAATTAGGGTCAGTTGCGGCTACCCCAATCCCATCACCATCTTGAGAAGCCGGTGGGGCATTGTCTGAGCCTTGCCCAGTTTGATCACTAGCTGTACTTGGAGCTTCTTCAGTTTTGATGCGTTCAGTAATTTGACTAGAAACACTCGGAACCTCAGCAACTTCATCTGGGCCAGCACTTAAATTCCAAACAAATAAAATTCCGGTTGTGAGAATGAGGAGCGCCGCAACGGCAAAAACCGCACTTCTGAGATAGCCATTTTGAGAAGTTAGGCGGCCTTCACTGAAAACTTTTTTAATAATATTCGGCTGGTCTGCTTCGTCCGGATTCACGGTTCCTGATCCGGGTGGCATGACCAGGGTTTTAGAATCTTCAAACGCACTCGGATTTGCTTTTGCAGGAGCAAAAACCGCCTCACGAACAGCTTTAGTTTTTACAGTCGCAGCTTCTTTGGCGATCAGCAAATCTTTTTTATTTATGGTTCCGTTGGAATGCTTGGGTGGCTCAGATTTTGTTTGGGGCAGGGATGTGATTGGCTGGCTGATGGGGCTTTGCTTTAGATCTGCTCCCGCAAAATCCATCACTTGCGTATCGTCGATACCATTTGATGAACTATTTTGATCAGATTGGTCATTTAGCACACCACTTAGATTTGCCGTGGCATCTTCTGATTTTACATGTGGGACTAATACTTCAATCCCTTCTTGCTCAGCCTCATCAATTGGGTCAACCTTAGCGACCTGATTGGTCGAAGATCTAGCTGATGCTTCAACGACAGGAGTATCGTCGAGTTGCTCCTCATCCGCTTGGATTGTGGTGACAACCGGATTGCTTTTTGGAGGAACCAGCGTTGTTGAAATATCTTCTGAGGAGGTGAGCAGCGACTCTGAAATAGTGAAGAAGTCTACGTAATTGCTTCGTTGTGTATGGATCGAGGCTAACGTGAGATCATCGGTTTCAAGATTTTTCTTGGCCCATTCAGCAAGTTTTTTAGGGATGGCACGGACCTGATGTTTGGCCGAAACATTTTCAAAAACCTCATTAAATGCGACTTCTTCATTCAAAATGTTTGTTGCGAGTGTGGGCTGGCAAACTATGACGGCTGTGGCCTGAGTTGGGTTAATTGAGCCAACATGATTGAGATTGATTTTGTCTTGGGGGAATGAATCAGATTCTCCCAATAAAACGGCCGTAGAATATATTTTTTCTTGATCTTCGTTTGGATTAACAAGTGTTTGGCTTTCCCGAATGATGATTTTGCCAGACCCGATTTGAACCGTGTAGAGATCTGTATTGTGGATGATGGCGGCCGTTAACGTACATGGGCTACCACCTCGACGGTCGATAAATTTCTTGACCGATTCGGCCGCCTGCGTGACACCGCCAGAAATAATATTCTCAATTTTGCTGTCTTTGCGGCTTTGTAGGCCTGTCAGAAAAGAGATAAGGGCTACCCGTGGGGTATCTCCATCTTCAGTAGGATTAAATTTTTGAGAAATAGCGGCAATATGGAGATCAAGACCCTCTCCCGTGTTTAAGGTTGCGGATACAGCGTGTGCAGCACCACTCTTCCCTTTGTTTTTATGTATATATGAAGCCGTGACCAATTTTTTTTGCATAATGTAACCTAAAGCAACTTAGTTCTGCGCACCGGTTTGTTCTGACTTGAGCTAAGGCATCGTTACAAGAGCAAAAATTCCCTGTTATCCAACCGCATTATTTCCGATAATCGTTTGTTGGATGTCACCTTTATCTGTCTCTTCCTGAAACAGCACTCGTCTTAATCTAAAACCACCTGAATCGGTACACACAAATCCCCCGCACTGGTGTGGGTTCATTATAACTTTTGTGCCTGATTCAGTTGTGAAGATGACGATTAAATTGAGATAGAAAAGGGTAAGGCTGGAAACAGAAAATCAGATCGACAGACCTGTTTTAAGTGTCTTCTGTAGGGGGCGCTTGGGTGCAAATTAGGGCGTTTGAATGGGCAGGCTATGAATTTTGCTAAAGCTGTCGTTGTTTGGGAATTGGAACTCTAAAAACAACCGGCCGGTAGCTTCGGCCGGCAAATGAATGTCGAACGACCATAAACCGTTTTCAAGAATTGCAAACTCAACGTCGGATTTGAAGGACTCATCCTTTGTAAAAATGGTGGCAGACCCAGAGCTGTTAGCGGGGGAAAACGCTGAACCATAGATGGTAATCAACTGTCCTGGCAATAGTGGTACATTCTGCGGGTTGCCAAGTGTTATATCGGCCGAGCTTGGAGGCTGATCTGAAATATCAAGCGGAACTTGAACTTCTCTCCAGCCTGATTCACCATATTCCCCTGTCCAAACCAGGGCGCAAGCGGTTCCATTAATCGTTGCAGGTATTTGTAAAACACCATGCCATGCGGTGTCGCTGGGCAAAAGGGTGATGTCTTGTGTCGCAACAACCGTTTGGCAATTGTCGATGGCCAATCCAATCGAGAGCGTGTCGTTAACCAACGGGGTGTTTAGTGACCCTTCAAAGTAGATGGGGAAATTGGCTACGGCAGTTTGATTTTGTATCGGCCGATCAAGACGTATCGATTCAGTTCTGTTTTTAGGATTATCAACTAGGTTAAGTTCAACAGCTGTGGATTGTGAGCCGCTTATGGCTTGCAGCTGCATGGTCCCCTGGACATTTAGCGGGATCGGCAAACTGGCACGATACCATCCGTCGAGGCTGGAAATAATTGTTTGTCCTGCAATTACTTTGTCTCCACTAAGTAAAAATAGCTCAACCGTCTGCTCTATTCCCGGTTGAAGATACCCTTCAATTTCTAATTGCTGGCCGATAATTGTTTGCCCACCGTCCCGAGGGTAAACGAGTGTTAAATCAACTTTGCCATTGGTATCAAACAGTAGCTCTGGCTCAGGCAGCTGAGCTTGAATTGATCCGACTAGCTGATCGAGCTGACCGAGCGGGGGAGAAAAATCTGTTGGAGCAAGCTGGTAGAGGTAGGTCGCGATTTGCGTTGTCCAAAGCTCGTAATCGCTAAGTGAGTCACTGTTTGGTGGGATGGGTAAATCTGGGGCCGAAATGGGGAGCACGGCCGAGATCGCCCCACGGCCGTCATTGGTTAACCCTTGCCATGTGTAGATTAATTCTATCGGTTGTGCGGTTGAGGCTTGGCTGGGATACCAGGTGATGTACCGGATTCCGTTTGCATTGCGTGAGGGAATCGTCTGGGCCAATGTGGTGAAAGCTGGTGGACCGCTTTTTACCGGCAGGAAAGGGAGGTTGACACCCGCATCTACCGTTTCTGAGCCTGCAAGAATCGATTTCAAAGCCTCGATTTCGTTCTGAGCATGCACATTTACGCTGGCATAATCCCGAGCAGGAAATGCCATGATTCTAGGTTGCTCAAGTAAATCAGCTATCGGCCAATCGTTTAAAAGGTAAAGATCATGGGCTGGAAAGCGTTTGTCGGCTGGTAAGCTGGGGTCCGACTGGTCTTCGATCTTGGCCGGGTCACCCAACTGTCCTAACCCATTGGGGATATCGATAAAGACCCCTGTGAACCAAGCCGGGATGCCGGTTGGGGTGGGTTGCAAGGTCGCGGCCGGGGTTGATGTTGGTCCGGCCGCTGTCGGAAAAGGGGTTAGGGTGGGTAGCGCGGTTGGGGTTGCTTCTGTTACCGGACCTTCTTGCGCTACAGGTTGTGGTTCATCTTGACGACAGGCAAACAGCAGCGCCGTTGCAAGCATGATGAGGGACAATATTTTGCTTAAGTTTGATCGAAAAGGAGGCATACTTTCTCTGAGAATGTCCACTACTCTATCATAAAAAAGTTTAGCAGAATGATCTTTTAGTCATTGTTCACGAAGAAATTTTAATTGGGCAGAGTAAAAAAGTTGTGCTACCTTTTTCTGAGCGAATTACTGAGGAGTTTAAGAGTTTGACTTTAAGATTAATAAGATTGGGACGTTTGTTGAGTCTGACATGTTTCGGGTTCTTGCTGGCTAGTTGTGCCGAAAATCAAACAGACGAATTGCCCACAATTGCACCTGTTAGCGAGATAGCTGCAAAAGTTTCTGAACCAACTGCACAAGTGACAGCTACAAGCATACCGGCCGTTCCTACAGCAACTCCAACCCCGACACCTACCAGCAGCCCTACCCCTGCACCAATTTCGTATTCGATAGATGGGTTGATCCCGGCCGACTATCTGCACCCGCTCACACAACTTTCAACCGCGCAATTTATACAAACAGACGAAGAGGCTGAGCTAGCGATTAATTTAACCCGTGGGGAACCAATTGGAAGTTTGGTTTTTGCCGTGGCAGCGAAGTTCCCAACAGTACGGGATGATATAACGATGAGTGAGCTAACTGGCGCCCAGCTGTTTGGCACGGCCGAAACGGTGGCTATTTGGCAAACGGTTTTCCCGCAGATTCAAGCTGTGCCGGAGGGCAAACTGGGCGAAACCCTCTGGTCTACCAATAACAGCCTCGCCATCTTACCGTTTGATGCGTTGACCCCGGATTTAAAAGTGTTGGCGATAGACGGGCAATCCCCACTGCGTCGTGAGTTTGAACCGGCCGCGTACCCTTTGGCGTTGCAGATTGGATTGGAAGGGGCGCCAGATGCGGTTGCCGCTTTTCGTGAAAACGTGGGGTTTTTGACAAACCGTGATCCTGAAAAAATGACGCGGGTCGCGATGACCGGTGTGACCGCGTTGGTGCGCGCTACTGCGGCCCAAATGGAGTATGCGGGGGTGTTGTTTCCGGGGGAAGTGGTTGCGCCTATCATGCAGTCGGCCGACATCGCTCATATTAGCAACGAGGTCCCTTTTGCCGAGAATTGCCCATTTCCAAATGCGGTGAGCCAAAGCGTTACCTTTTGCTCGCGAGACAATTATTTTGAGTTGCTGACCCATTTGGGTGTGGACGTGGTCGAGGTTACTGGAAATCATTCAAACGATTACGGCACTGATGCGATGTTGCGATCCCTAAACAAATATACGGCCGCCAACATGAACTACTATGGAGGGGGGATTAACCATAGCGATGCGTTTCAGCCGGCGTTTGTCTATGACCATGGAAACAAAATCGCATTTGTGGGATGCAACTCTTTTGGGCCAGTAGGGGCATGGGCGACGGCCGACCGGCCAGGGACAGCCAAGTGTGGGGATTTGGGTGAAATGAAAGCGTTGATTTCTCGATTATCGGGAGAAGGGTACGTGGTTATTTCTACCTTTCAGTATGAGGAGATTTATAGCTATGCGGCCACGGCCAGCCAAAAACGGGATTTTGGTGCATTGGCTGAAGCGGGTGCATCAGCCGTTTCGGGTAGTCAGTCGCACCATCCTCAAGCCTTTGCGTTTGAAAATGGTGGCTATATTCATTATGGGTTGGGGAACCTGTTTTTTGATCAGATGTTTAGCCTAGGCACACGGCAGGTGTTTATTGATGAATATGTGATTTATGATGGACAACTGATCAGTGTGGAGCTGTGGACCGGTTTGATTGAGCATTATTCTCGGCCGAGAGAGATGACCCCGGCCGAGCGTTATGCACTGCTGAACTCTGTATTTCGCGCCAGCGGTTGGTAACCTGCGCAGGGATCAATAACTTAAATGGACAGATGCCTCGAGGGGGGATGCCTTGGTTAGCCTTGATTTTACTTTCTCGTTTTGTCGGTACACCGTTAATTTGAAATTGATATTCTATGGGAATCGACGCAACCCGTTGTGGTTAGAGCTTTTGTAAAACTTAGATTACGATTTGTTCAAAAGGGGCTTTTAAGCCGCTCAAAGCAGGACCCGGATTTGCTGCATGCGCCAGAATGCAATAAAATGCAGAAAGATGCATAAAAACGCATCTCTTGGACCTGATATGAATAGCTATTTACCTGAAGAAAGACGACAGCAAATTAGTGAAATCCTGCAAAGTGAAGGCAAAGTTACGGTGATTGGGCTTGCCGAACGTTTGAATACATCGGTTGACACGATTCGGCGAGATTTAAAAGAGCTGGAGGAAAACGGCCGTTTAACACGCGTCCATGGTGGAGCTTTGCCCCCATCACCAGTGCCTAGCCCATATTACAAAAGACAGACCGAAAACCGGCCGGCCAAACATGCGATCGCTTTGGAAGCTTGCAAACTAATTCAACAGGATCAAGTTGTATTTATTGATGGAGGGACCACGCCTGTAGAAGTAGCGCGTAACTTTGCGGTAGACATGAGACTAACGGTTGTAACCGTCAGCCCAAATGTGCTGGATGTGATTTCTCACAGCCCATATATTAAAGCGGTTATGGTCGGTGGCACATACGACCCCGTCTCTCGCACAATTGTTGGCAGCGCCGCGATCGACTTTATTAGCCAGATCAAAGCGGATATTTGTATTTTGGGAGTTTGCAGTCTGGATGTTGCGTACGGTGTAACCACCAATGGGTTTGAGGAATCAAAAATAAAAAAACTGATGATCCAAAACTCATCTGAGGTGGTTGCGGTAGCAACAGCGGACAAGTTGGGCACGGCGGCAGCTTATAAGGCCTCATCTATTGACGATATTACGCATATCGTTACCGAAAGCGGGGTCGCGGACTCAGTGGCAACACCCTTCTTAGAAAAAGGGATTCAAGTCATAACCGGAAAAAACGAATACATAGTTAACTTAAATTTCCGATGAGGCGAGACCGTTCAGCCCGTTTCTATTACTCAAACTTTTTACCCAAAAAATATACCTAATGAAAAAATATTCCTCTAGCGCATTATTAGTCATCGCGTTTCTTTTTGTCTCGATCATGATGTTTGGCATGCCCGGCGCCATAACTAGCGTAGGCTGGCCCGACATGCGTGACGAATTTGGCCTGCGCCAAGACTCTATTGGCTGGATGCTGATGGCTGGCACCATTGGACACCTGATTTCAGGCGCATTCAACGGCCGCCTCATGTACCGATTTGGGGGCGGCCGATTGATGCTGTTTGCCCTGATTATTTTTTCGCTCTCCCTGTTTGGCTATTGGCTAACCCCATCTTGGGCTTTGCTGGTGGCCTTAGCCCTTATCGGCGGCTGGGCGGCCGGTACGGTCGATGCAACCGGTAACACAATCACGGCCGCCCGCTTCGACGAGCGGATCATGAACTGGTTCCACGGATTTTTTGGGATTGGCGCGACCTTGGGTCCGCTGATTATCTCGTTGGTTGTGGCACAAGGCTTTAACTCATGGCGGGGTGGGGCGTTTGTTTTTGCGGTCATGTTTGCGCTTATTTGTCTTGCGCAGGTGATTTTGCGGCCGTTTCGCCGCGATGTCTCGGCCGGAGATGAGGTCCAAGCGATCAAAGAAAGTGCGGGGGAAGAATCAAGCATCAGCGGCCGTGAAACGCTTTCAAAAGGGATTGTGTGGATCGCCATCGCCTTTTTTTTCGTGTACGGCGGAATCGAAGTAGCGCTCGGGCAATGGTCTTTTACCATTTTCACCGAGTCACGCGGCATCAGCGATGAACTGGCCCGGGTATGGGTTGCTGTTTATTGGGGCACCTTCACCGCCGGCCGCTTTATTTTCGGCGTCATCTCCCACTGGTTGCCGGTCAACCGCTGGTTGCGCATCTGCTTATTTGGCACGATGGCTTCAGTCGTGTTGCTCCTCTTCCCAAATCGGCCGGTGATCGCCATTATCGGCTTGGCTTTGTCCGGCTTGGCTCAGGCACCCATCTTTGCCACGCTGATTTCAAACATGCCAAATTTAGTTGGCAAAGATCATTCGGCTAACGCGATCGGGTACGTCGTAGGTGCGGCCGGGATCGGGATCGCATTTTTGCCGTGGGGGGCAGGCATTCTGGCCGAAGCGATTTCGCTCGAGGCGATTCCACCCTACATTTTGGGGCTAACCGTCCTGTTGTTTGCCCTGTTTGAAATCATGGCGCGCGGTTCTGCTGAATCCTAATCATGTAGTGTGAGATACTGTCACGGCTAACCCGATCTCCTAAACTCCAAAGGATGGTGATGACCAAATCAAGGAGATTTGTGAGTATGGTTAGTCGTTTTAAAATTGCGGGATTGGGTCTGTTGCTCCTATTTTTATCCGGTGTAGGCGCGTTGCGTTTGCCAGAGGCTTATCGGGCCAGTGCCGCCCCATCTACGCCTAATCCGATTTTATTTGTGACCCAAATTCCGATTGCGGCCGACTTTACAACGATCGGGTCAACCTTTGGGAACCATTTGGCGACGCATAACTCTGTCGGCCGTGGGGGAGACCTCTATATTCGCTACACCGATGGCACCTTGAAAAACCTGACCGCCGCGGCCGGGTATGGGGGAGACGGCTTTTTGGGTGAGTCAGCCATTGCGGTTCGTGATCCGGCCGTCCATTGGGATGGGGAGAAAGCGGTGTTTAGTATGGTTGTGGGAGGCGCGGCCGAGCAATATGACTACAAAGATTATCGCTGGCAGATCTATGAAATTTCAGGATTAGGCGCCAACGACACTCCGGTCATCACGAAAGTTCCCAATCAGCCAGAAACCTTCAACAACGTGAGCCCGATTTATGGGAGCTTTGATCAAATCATTTTTACATCTGACCGGCCGC
>JAHDEN010000117.1 GCA_020628815.1 Chloroflexota bacterium
AAAAACCAGTAATCGATAGCCAGGGATCATCCCCTTTTGCTACCAATTACTGGTTATTTATTCTAATTAACCCAAATTTTGTTCATTCAATGCATAAGCAATTCCATCTTCATCGTTACTTTTTGTCACAAAGTCGGCCGCATCCTGCACAATCCGGCTCCCATTCCCCATAGCAATCCCTAAACCGGCCCAGCGTAACATCCCAATATCGTTTTCTCCATCCCCAAACGCTATTGTGCTATCGGCCGTCCTGCCCATATCTTCTAAGACCCTGGCGACAGTTCCACCTTTTGATGTGTTGAGCGGAACAACTTCAAGCATATCCGGCACCGCCTGCACCAAAGTTGCCAAGTTTTGCCAACGCTGCTCTAACTGCAAACGTAGACTGTCTAAATCAGGCTGATCAGCGATCAGCAAAATTTTATTAATTGGCTCCTGACCAACATCAAGTGAAACAATCGGCATCGGTTCATGATAATCAACCATTTGATTGGTGCGGTCAGAAATCTTTGGGGTTAACAGACGAGATCCAGAGTAGGCCACCACATCTAAATCAGCTTCTGTGGTTAATTGTGTGCATGCCTGAACCACCGCTGAGTCTAACAAAACCTGTTCTAGAACCTCTCCATGCTGGTCACACACAACCAACCCTTGGGAATAGACACCAACTGTTTCAAGTTTGAGCCGTGATCTCAGGTCACGCGTCGATTCAAATGTTTTACCAGTTGCTAGCATGACAAAAATGCCCGCATCTAATAAACGCTGAATGGCTGCCTCGGTACTAGGTAAGAGTTGATGCTGGCTATTAAGCAATGTGCCATCTACATCAAAAACCGCTGTTTTATAGTGATTGAACATGAGAAGTATTGAAGCTTATCGTGGTCAGTGTCAGTGAGTTTTAAACCGGACACTGACCATCGCTAACCGCCTATCATTACCCTAACGCAGGACGCGTCCGGACGCATCACCACCTGCTAATCGCTTAACTTCATCGAGAGTTGCCAAGTTCGCATCGCCTAGAATACTGTGTTTTAGACAGGATGCCGCAACTGCGAAACGTAAGGCACCTTCATCCGACATGCCGGTGTGCAAGCCATAAATCAGCCCTGAACCAAACGAGTCGCCACCACCTACACGATCCACAATATCGGTGATATTGTATCGTTGGCTGAGGAAGAATTCGCTACCGTTATAAAGGCAAGCGGACCAACCGTTGTGGCTAGCACTGATACTTTCACGCAAGGTGATCGCCTGATATTTAAGATTGGGAAATGTCTCAAACATCTTCTTTGCCAATGCCTCATAACGAGTTGTGTCGAGTTCTCCTGTGGTTACTGCATGGTCTACGTCCCCATCGTCTAGCTTAACACCAAGTGATTTTTGACAATCTTCTTCATTAGCGATGCCGACATCAACATATTTGACTAATTCGTTCATGACTTCCGGTGCAGTCTTGCCATATTTCCACAGCTTTTTACGGAAGTTATAGTCACAGGAAATCGTCACGCCACGCTCGCGGGCAGCTTTGACAGCAATTAGCGAAAGTTCGGCCGAACTTTCGCTAATTGCTGGGGTAATTCCTGTAATGTGGAACCAGCCCGCCCCATCGAAAATTGCATCCCAATTAAAATCTTCAGGTTTTGCACTGCTGATAGACGAGTGGGCACGATCATAAACCACATTGGAGGCTCGTTGATTCGCTCCCGCTTCCAAATAATAGATACCAACCCGTTCCCCTTGCCGGGCAATAAATTGTGTGTCTACTTTATATCCTCGCAGGTATCGGACACAAGCATCTGCAATCGGGTTGTCTGGCAAAGCGGTCACAAAGCTGGCATCCAATCCCCAATTTGCGAGGCAAAGGGCTACATTACTTTCACCACCACCAAAAAATGCTTCCAAGCGGGAAGACTGAAAGAAACGCTCAAAACCGGGGGATTTCAAGCGGAGCATAATTTCACCTAAAGTAACGACTCGTTTGTTCATTTAATTGTTTCTCCAAATTTAAAAGATGAGGGGAAGTAAGGGAAGGGGAAATTGCAGACTTTCCCTCTCTACTCTGCTCGTGCAGATCTGACAATCTCAGCGGCCGCCGCTGCTAGTTTTTCGATCTCATCAAATCTCTTTGTTGCAATCAGATTTTTCTTCACCATAAAGCTTCCACCGCAGGCATGTACCATCGGCAGGTTGAGGTAATCGGTTAGGTTATTGGCATTAATTCCACCTGTGGGGATGAAGGTCACACCGGCATAGGGGCCGCCGATCGCTTTGAGTGCTTGAATGCCACCCGCAGCTTCAGCCGGGAAAAACTTCATCAAGCTCAGCCCCTTATTCAGGGCCATATTAATTTCAGTTGGGGTCATAACACCTGGGGTGATCGGCATATCATTGGCCAAACACCAATCGACGACCGCCTCGTCAAATCCAGGAGTAACCACGAACTGGGCACCGGCCGCTTTAGCCGTTTCCGCCTGTGCTACGGTTAACACGGTCCCGGCCCCCACACATATGTCAGGGTGTGCGGCCGACATCTTTTCAATCGCTTGAGCTGCGGCCGCCGTGCGAAATGTAATTTCGGCACAAGGCAGATTTCCAGCCAACAAAGCGCCACCCAAAGCGACAGCATCGTCCGCATCATCTATTGCTATTACCGGGATAATCCCGACATTACCCAAATGGGTTAGTATGTTATTCATTATTTATTTCCTGCTTCAATGCGGGGGAATTGCTAATTCCCGAACCCTAAGAAACGGAATTCTAATAAGTGTCCCAAAGCAAATTCCATTCCTGCCCAGTTGAAGATTAAATTTGGGACAGTTACTTAATTTTTAGACTTCAACAAAAAAGTCAACAACCAGCACCTTATCTAAAATCATCTGCAGTTCAGATACGAACGCTAAATGTGCTTGATGATTTTGATAGATATTGAGCTCTTCCAAACTATCGAAGGTTAAGGTAAAGCAGTGAGTTAATCCTTGATGAAGGTCTTCTGGGCTTACATTCAGCCCCCACTCAAACTCTTGAACACAATCAATCTGATCTTTTAATGATTCAAACTTTTTCACAATCTCATTAACAGTTTCGATCTTTGCGTCTTCCTTAAAGGAAAACAAAACCACATGCCGTAACAGTTTTTTGTTCATAATTTCTAGCCTATCTGCCTAATCAAATGCTCTGCCACCCTAAAAGCCTGAGCCGCAATGGTTAAAGCTGGATTCATCGCTGAAGAAGAAGGGAAAAAACTGCCATCTACTACATAAAGATTTGCGTGATCATGGGTCTGGCAATAGCTGTTCAAAATAGAATTTTGGGGGTCGTGACCAAAACGGAGCGTGCCACACTGATGCGAGTTGGTGGCTACTCCCATCCGCTCCACAAAAACCAGCGGATAACCGGCCCGCTTCATCATCTTTTTAGAGGCATTGATTAAACGCTCATGGGCCACCCGATTTGTTGGCTTCCAATGAACTTGAATCTCTCCCCGACTGCCAACCGTAATGCGATTGTCATGGGTGGGCAGGTCTTCTGACATCACCCACCAGTCGATACTGCGATTCGCCATTCCCCGTAATACCGGCTTAGGTATAAATGGTTGCGCGGCCGCAAGCATACCAGCCTGTAGTTTGCCCAGCAGTTGTAAATTTCCCATTGGGTATGAAAAATCATCAGACCCAAAGTAAAAGTCATTGACCGCCATCGTTTTTTGGAAAACGGTCCGGTTACGCCGGATCGGATTAACCGCCATCATGGCTGAATTATTGTGCTGCATGTAGTTCCGGCCGACCATGCCCGAGCTGTTAGCCAGTCCATTAGGGTGGTGATGATTGTCTGATTTAAGGAGCAGGGCGGCCGAATTAACCGCACCACAGGCCAACACATACCGGTCGGCATGAACCTGTTGAACTTCCCCGTCTCGCTCAATTTCTAAACCAGCGATATTTTTACCCGCATCATCAGTTAATAGTCGACGCACATTGGTATGGGTCCACAACTCAACATTCCCACTGTCTAAAGCAGGGCGTACGGCACAGACATCTGCGTCACTTTTTGCAAGAACTTTGCAGGGGAAACCATCACAAGTGGCACACCGCAAACAGCGGCCGCCTGTTTGCAAATCGATGCCCATCGGGTAAGAAAAAGGGTGGAGCCCCTGATCTGTGAGCTTTTGATGCAGCCTTGCGATTTCAGGTTCATGTGGCACAGCCGGAAATGGAAACGGCTTCGAGCGGGCCGGTTCGGTCGGATCTTCACCCGTCTGCCCATGTACTTTATACAAAGTTTCAGCCAAACAATAGAAAGGTTCCAATTCATCATAGCTGATTGGCCAAGCGGGAGCCGTCCCCCCTTCATGTTCCAACGCTTCAAAATCCTGACGGCGTAAGCGAGGGAAAGCGGCCCCAAATACTTTGGTATTTCCACCGACAAAATAATGAACGCCTGGCTTGAACGTTGTTCCCCCATTGATGTCGTGCCAAAGTTCGGCCGGTTTATACCGATTTTCTTTAAAGATAGCAGATGCTTCCCAATTCTGAGGTTCTTGAGGCAAATAGCCACCCCGCTCTAAAATAAGGATCGATGCCCCGGTGTTACGCAGGGCATAAGCTAAAGTGCCTCCACCCATGCCGCTCCCTACAATTGCAATATCGTAATGCTTCATTATTCAACTCATCCAGAATGTTTTGATTGATACGATTAGTGGCCTTCTAGTATAGCTATCAGCAATTAGCCATCAGCTTTTAGCTTGGTGTCTACCTCTGGAAAACACCCGTTATAAACCTGAGGCTTATTTCCTTTTAGCTGTACTTAGCCTTTAATTGAGCCAGCCATTAATCCTTCAACAAAATAGCGACCTAAGAAAATATACACAACAATCGTTGGTAATGCGGCAACGACGGCCCCCGCCATAACAACGTTCCAATCGACTGAAAAAGAGCCTGACAAATTATTTAGGGCAACGGTGATGGGTTGCGATTGCGGGTTCGGGACGACTGTTACTGCAAACAAAAATTCGTTCCAAATATTAGTGAATTGGAAAATACCAACAACGACAAAAGATGGGATTGATAGTGGCAACATGATATGCGTAAATGTAGTAAAAATATTTGCTCCATCAACCCTAGCCGCTTCAAACATCTCTTTTGGTACTTGTGCAAAGAAATTTCGGAAGATTAACGTGGTGACGGGCAAGCCGTAAACGACATGAACCAAAATCAATCCCCAGACTGTTCCGTAAACGCCAATATATTGCAAAAACTGCACCATGGGCAATAAGATCGCTTGGTACGGAATAAAAAAACCAAAGAGCATGACAGTAAATAAAATATCTGACCCTGGAAACTTCCATTTCGCAAACAGGTATCCATTAATGGCACCCACAAGCGATGACAAGATCGTGGCGGGAATCACCATGGTAAAGCTGTTCCGCATATTCGGGCTGAGCCGTTCCCATGCTTCAGCAAATCCGCCTAGGCTCAGGGAGCTCGGCAAGTTCCACATCGTTGACAGTGACACACTTTGGGCATCTTTTAGCCCGTTAACCACCATCACGTACAAAGGCATGAGATAGAACAGAGTGATGAGTAACAAAAAAGCGATGGTTACAGCGTTTCCAACTTTGATCGGTGAGCGTTGATTTCCCATTCGGTTAGTCCTCCCGTAAGGTGCTGATTAAATATGGCACGATAATGATCGCCACTAAGATAAGCATTACAATGGCGGCCGCTGACCCCAAGTTGTAGCGGGTCGCCTTAAACATAATTTCAAAGACAAAAATGGCTGGTACGTCTGTGGCAAACCCCGGCCCGACTCCAGACATCGCAAAAATCAAGTCGAAAATTTTGAGCGAGACATGCAGCAAAATGACAAAGACACTAATCGTAATCGGCCGTAACATCGGGATAACAACTTTGCGATAGACTTGCCATTCGGTTGCCCCATCGATACGGGCCGCTTCCCGAACCTCTTGCGAGACGGTCCCCAGCCCGCCAATGTACATCGCCATCACAAAGCCGGACAGCTGCCATGTTGCCGCAATGGCGACCGGTATCAGCGCGGCCGGTATCCCCAGCTTGACAAAAATATTGCCAGCGGCCGGGAAGATCTGTTCCAATATCCCGTTTATCTGAAACCAGACATCGGGGTTCGTTGTCCATTTAGGCTTCAACGGCTCCATCCCCGCTTGGGTCAGAATCGAATTGATGCCAAACAGATCGAAGAAAAGATTGATCCCCGTTTCGGGGTTAAATATCCACCGCCAGGCCACACCGGTTACGATAAAAGAAAGTGCATAGGGAAAGAGAATGATATTGCGGAAAAAACCTTTCCCTACAATTTTCTTCTCCAATAAAATCGCTAATCCTAATCCAACGATAATGGCTAGGGTGATAAAAATAATTGTGAAGACCAGTGTGTTGCGCAAATCGGCTTGAAAACGTGGGGTACGAATCAGGTCGCCATAGGTGGCTAATAAAGGATCACGCAGGGTTAAATCTTGCTTTAGCGTGCGCCAGTTTGAAATCGAAACCCAAAAGCTGAAACCGATAAAGACATAAATAAAAATAATGATTGCCGCCATCGACGGAAGAAGAGCAAGTGGAGAAATCCAAGATTCTTTAAACCAGCTCGTTTTCTGTTTTGGCGAGACTTGATGTACTGTGGGGTTGTTTTCAGCTAGCATCGTTTCGTCCTTTTTAAGTCGGGAGATCTTCCCGATTTACTTATTTACATTTTGCGTGTACACAGACAGGTGGACCTGTGCAGCAGCAAATCTGGATATTCGGTAGGTTGATTAGGCAGCAACCGCCATACCAACCTACCGAACAATTAATCACCGTTTACTGACTACTCACCCAACCCTGAAAGCTGAGCGGCTGAAACGAGTTCAGCTGAAAACAGATCAACATCGCCGGTGACTACAAAATTGGTCACAGCATCATTGAGTGCCTGTTGAAAGTCAGCGGGTGCGGCCGAACCGTGAATTGCAGTCGGTACGAGTGCATCGCCTGCGAATGAATCCATCGACCAGTTATGGTAAACGCCAAACTCTGAGCGGTCACAGTCGGTACGGGCACAAATCGACCCTTTCAACTGATTAAACGCCACCTGACCTTCGACACTGCCAATTGCTCGCAACCATTCGATGGTCGCTTCTGGATGTGGTGCATCCTTTGCAAGTGGGAAACCGTCAGAAACAATCATGAATGAGCCAGCGGTTCCTGGATGGCTAACCCAGCCAAAGTCGACATTGTCTTCGAGCCCTGCGTTGACGAACTCACCATAAGCCCAGTCGCCCATCGAGTTAAAGGCACAACCACCTTCCATCAGCTTGCCAACCGCTTGGTCCCAAGACAAAGCTGAATGATCTTCGTTTTGGTAAGCCAGCATCTGGTAGTAGTTGCTCATCGCTTCTTTGACATCATCATCTCCAAACGAAGTTGATCCATCCCACAAGCCTAAGTAGCGCTCTGGGCCGATGGTGCCAAGCAGGGTGTTTTCAAACATCTGCGCCGTTGCCCAAATACCAGAGTCGCCTACGCACAAGGCTGGAATTCCGGCCGCTTGCAACGTATCTGCAATCTCAAAAAACTCATCAATGCTCAGGGTTTCGCCTACAGAAATACCGTTTTCTTCAAGCAGCGGTTTGTTATACCAGAAGCCGTTGCCACGGTGTACACCGGCCAAAACCGCATGGGGCTGGCCGTTTTCATCACGCATTAAGTCGACTAAACCGGCCGGAACCACATCGTACCAACCTTCTTCTTCATACAAATCGCCCAATGGCTCCGTGTATCCGGCAGCCAAATATTGCCCCAAAAGTTCTGAGCCTGGGTGAACCTGCCAAGTGTCTGGTGGGTCGCCACCGGCTAAGCGCGTTTGGAGCACCGGCCGTGCGGCCGAACCGCCACCCCCGGCTACTGTTGCGTTGATAATCTCGATATTCGGCTGTGCGTCGGTTAGTGTGCTGAAGAGCGCGTCTAATGCGGCCGCTTCACCACCTGAAGTCCACCATGAAAAAACTTCTAGCTCCGTTGCGTCAAGAACTTCCACCATCGCCTCGTCGTCATCGATTTCGATCACAACCGCTGTTGCGTCAGAGAATGAGCTTGAGCCAGCAACCAATTCATTGGCAAACGCGTCAACATCTTTTGTAACAACAAAGTTGGTAACCGCATCATTAAGTGCCTGTTGAAAGTCGGCAGGTGCGGCTGACCCATGGACGGCCGTTGGCACGAGTGCATCACCTGCGAACGAATCCATCGACCAGTTATGATAGACCCCAAACTGTGCACGATCACAGTCGGTACGGGCACAAATCGACCCTTTTAGCTGATTGAATGCAACCTGTCCTTCGACGCTACCGACAGCGCGCAAGAATTCAATCGTCGCCTCTTCGTGGGGAGCACCTTTTGCCAAGGTAAAGCCGTCAGAGACAATCATGAATGAACCGGCCGTTCCGGGGTGGCTCACCCAGCCAAAGTCGACATTGTCTTCTAGACCTGCGTTAACAAATTCGCCGTAAGCCCAGTCACCCATCGAGTTAAAGGCACAGCCACCTTCAACTAATTTTGCCACCGCTTGGTCCCAAGATAGGGCCGCATGATCCTCATTTTGATACTCAAGCATCCGGCCGTAAATCTCCATCGCTTCTTTTACCAATGGATCATTAAAAGCAACTTGGCCACTCCACAAGCCGTTGTATTTTTCAGGGCCTAATACACCCAATAGCGTGTTCTCAAATAGCTGTGCAGATGCCCAGATACCGGAGTCACCCACACATAAAGCTGGAATTCCGGCCGTCTGTAGCGTATCAGCGATTCCAAAGAACTCATCGACGCTCATATCAGCACCAACGGTAATGCCATTTTCTTCTAGCAACGGTTTGTTGTACCAGAAGCCATTGCCTCGATGAACACCGGCCAAAACAGCATGGGGTTGGCCCGCATCGTCGAGCATAAGGTCAACAAGGCCAGAAGGAACAACGTCGTACCAACCTTCTTCTTCATAAAGATCACCCAACGGTGATGTGAACCCTGCGGCCAAATATTGCCCCAATAGTTCTGAACCAGGGTGAACCTGCCAAGTGTCCGGTGGGTCGCCACCGGCTAAGCGGGTTTGAAGCACCGGCCGTGCGGCCGAACCGCCACCCCCGGCAACTGTCGCGTTGATGATTTCGATTCCTGGCTGAGCATCAGCCAGCGTCGAGAAAAGTGCATCCAAAGCGGCCGCTTCCCCACCAGAAGTCCACCAAGAGAAGACCTCTAGTTCGTCTTCAACCATCATCGCTGAATCATCATGTACTTCATCGGCCATCTCTTCATCCATAGCCTCTTCTTCTTTTTCGTCTTCGGCCATCGCCTCTTCAGCCTTTTCCTCTTGTTCGGCCGAGGCTTCTTCTTCAACCGCTGGTTCTGGGGTTTCTGCACCACCACATGCTGCCAAAATCAGTAGCAAAATGGTTAAAACAACAAACCATAATCTATTAGATTGTTTTTTCATTTTCTTCTCCTTAAAAATATATAGGTTGCCCGTCGAGCGTTTATGCTGCTAAAAAGAAATCAGGCAGCCTGAAGAGACACAACGCTAAATCACGTGTGCACCATTACAAATATGCTCAACTAGGCGAGTTTAAAACTATTGAAATATCTAGTGTTTTGTCAAAGAAACCTTGCTGGGTTTGAATCAATTAAAAACACTTTAGGCTTCGTCAATTGGCTAGATGCCCCTTGAGGGTGAGACAACGACCATTCAAAAGAAGTTTGACGAAGCACTAGTAGGCCCTCGTGCTTATATGCTCAATCTATCCAATAAATCGACCCCCTTTACTTAGCTGGTCTAAAATGTCAACAAAGAAATATTCACCCCACATCACGCTTTGCTGTACTCCTAAATTAAGCGTTTCATGATAAGAACCATGCATGAGGATGCCTTCCCAACCGGGGGTGTCTGAAGCTACAAATCCTCGTTCGCACAATGTTTGGACAATCGTTAAGGCGTAATTATGATATTTTTTGGACCGTTCTGGATCAGGGGTCAGCTGGCTGAGCTGCAAAAATCCTCCGGCCGAAATAGCGGCCGCCGACGATTCAAACTCACAACCACCTTCCTCTTCCCAATCATTGGGGGGTACCCCATGAGATGGGGTCCGATCAATATAAAAGTCGGCGCAGCGTTGGGCGGTGTCTAAGAAACGTTTATCTTTTGTGTAGCTATAAACGGTGCCAAAGCCATACAAGGCCCATGCTTGGCCGCGTGCCCATGACGAGTCATCACGCCACCCTTGGTGGGTAGATTGTCGGATAAACTCGCCTGTCTCTAAGTTGAAAAGCCCCTCGTGAGCCGTACTGCCATCCCCACGCACAAGATAGCGGCGGGTGGTCAGGCAATGTTCCGTCACAAGGTTAAGCAACGCCTCATCACCTGACTGCTGGGCCGCATAAAAGATGATGCCTACATTCATCATGATGTCGATAAAACAGCTTTCAGGTGCGACAAATGAACGTAGATATCGTCCTTTTTCGTTAAAGCGCAACCCCATCGTTTTACCCGCTTGTATGATCACTTTGTTGATCCGCTCTTTTTCAGCCGCGTCATCTGTAAGTGCTAACCAACGCCGCCAGCTAGACCAAAAGACAAACCCTAAGTCATGTACCTCGCGGTCGAATTGCCGGTCCTCTAGCAAATTTGAATAGTGAATCGCCTGCTGCTTCCACCACGCTTCACCGCTACGTTCTGCAAACACCCAAATCATCCCGGCAAGAAATCCTTCACACCAGTTGGTCCAGGCTTGTTTATCATGTTTCCACTTGCCACCTTCTGTGTATAGCGGAAAATAATCTGGATGATTAGTAATTAATTTTTTCACCTGCCCTTGGGCAAAATCCAGTGTGTTATCACAAAGTTCTTTAATCTCGTTCGGAACCATTTTTTTCATTTCCTTTAAAATTTATGGGCGGTGCCACCAATTGGTACGCTCGCCCAAATGCAGCTGCATTGTTTTTAATTCTGTAAACTCTTCTAAAGCGGAGCGGCCCAATTCACGCCCTAAGCCACTTTCGCCATACCCGCCAAATGGGAGTTCTGGATACCCGTCCATAAAGGTGTTGACCCAAATTGTGCCTGCCCGTATCCGCCGACTAACATGAAACGCGGTGTCGATGTCACGGGTCCAAACGCCGGCCGACAACCCGTACAAGGTGCTATTGGCGATCTCAATCGCTTCTTCGGCCGCGTCAAAGGTCAGAACTGATAGCACGGGTCCAAAAATCTCTTCTTTCGCAATCTCCATGTCCGGCGTAACGCCAGAGAAAACCGTCGGCTCGATATAGCGGCCGTTGGGCGATTTCAGCACTTGCCCCCCCAGCTCAAGGGTCGCACCCGCATTTCGGCCGCTTTCCACCATCGCCAAAATCTTGTCAAACTGCATCTGGTTGACGATCGCGCCGACTTTGGTTTTTTCATCAAGTGGGTCACCAACGGGAACTGTTCGAGATCGCTCAACAATCTTTTTGATAAAGTCATCAGCGATGTCACGTTGCACCAACAATCGGCTACCGCTATTACAACATTCCCCCATATTGAAATAGACCCCGAAAACAACCGCATCGAGCGCCGCTTCTAGGTCGCTATCTGCAAAAACGATTTGCGGGTTTTTGCCACCCAGCTCTAGCGACACCTTTTTTAGATTTCCCTTCGAAGCATCGACAATCATCTTGCCCACATTGGTCGAGCCGGTGAATGAGCACATATCAACGGCCGGATGGGCCGATAGCCGTGCACCAACCGGATCGCCGTAGCCGGTGACAATGTTCACGACCCCGGCCGGAATGCCCGCCTCACCGATCATGCGCCCAAGCATCAGCGTTGTGCCTGGGGTCAATTCGCTTGGCTTGATGACGGCTGTACAACCGGCCGCCAGCGCAAACGGGAGCTTTTGGCTAATAATCAACAGCGGGAAGTTCCATGGGGTGATCATACTCACAACTCCAATCGGCTCCCGCAAAGTGAACCCCAGCATGTCACTGCCTAATGTGTTATATGTGTCTCCATAGGTGTGGTAAGCGAGCGTGGCCGCATACTCCCAAATTCCGGCCGCACCTTCCATTTCACCACGCGCCTGTGCAATCGGTTTGCCGCTCTCGAGCGTTTCAACTAAGGCCAGCGCATCCACATTGTCCCGAATGGTCTGAGCCACACGGCGTAAACAAGTGGCACGATCCGCCCCTTTCATATAAGCCCATTCGCCGCTATCAAACGCTTTACGGGCCGCTTCAATCGCCGCGTCCGCATCCGCTTGGGTGCCCAGCGGATAACTGCCGACAAGCACATCATGGGCCGGACTGTTTCGCTCAAATCGCTCGCCAGAACTGGACTCAACCCACTCGCCTGCGATCAGCATTTGGTATGAAACCGATTTAATCTTGTTAATGTCTATCATTTTAAAACGTTAAACTACCTTGCCAGCCAAAATAATGGCCGCACCTTTCTCTCCCACCATAATCGATGGGGCTTGCGTATTACCACTGATTAGCGTCGGCATAATCGACGCATCGATCACGCGCAAACCTTCTAGCCCATGTACGCGCAACTGGGTATCGACCACCGCCATGTTGTCCGTGGCTTGTCCCATCTTGCACGAGCCGACAGGGTGATAGTCGGTTTTTGACCATTGACGAATATACTGCTTAATCTCTTCGTCAGATTGGGCCTGACCGCCCGGCATATGCTCTTTTTTGATATAAGGTTTAAACGAATCGGCCGCCAGCAAGCGTCTGCCCCATTTGAACCCTTCGATAGAGATCTTCCAGTCATACCCATCTGGGTCGCCACAAAAGTTTGGATCAATGGCGGGCGGCACTGTCGGATCGGCCGACGTCAGGGTGACAGAACCGATGCTTTTTGGGCGCAGGTTGCAGGTGTTAATCGTGACCCCCTGCCCTGGAATCCGTTTCCGGCCGTGGTCAACGACAAACGCTGGCAAACAGTGAATCTGAATATCAGGCGAACGGACCTCCTCGCTGGTGCTGAGGAACAGCCCCCCTTCTGCGACACAGGCGGTAACCGGACCGGTTTTGTACAAGAGATATTGAATGCCGTGGCGTAAAGCTCGATCCCAACGGTCTTGGCCGTTCAAGCTGACCGGCTGGCTGACTTCGGCCGGAATATAAACATCCATGTGATCTTGAAAGTTTTTTCCAACACCAGGAAGATCATGCACCACATCGATTCCCAAACCGCGCAGCTCATCGGCCGGACCGATGCCAGACAGTAACATGAGGCGGGGAGAGTTAACCGCACCACCGCTCAAAATCACCTCTCTGTTCGCATGAACCGTTTTGACTTGCCCCCCCTTAACATATTGCAGGCCGACCGCACGACCATTTTCGACCAGCACTTTGGTCGCTTCTGCATGGGTAATGGCGGTTAAATTCGGCCGGTCAAGCACCGGTTTTAAAAACGCCGTCGCAGAGCTTTCTCGCCGAACATTTCGCTGTGTCACCTGATAGAAAGTCACCCCATGCTGTTTGGCACCATTCACATCAGGGTTGTACGGAATCCCGATCTCTTGGGCCGAGCGAACAAACGCTTTAGTCAGCTTGGTATACGACGTTTGTTCCGCCACATTCAGCGGGCCGCCGGTGCCATGATACTCGTCAACGATCCGCTCATTGTTTTCAGATTTTTTGAAGTAAGGGAGCACATCTTCGTACCCCCAACCTTGATTTCCTAAATCGCGCCATTCATCATAATCTTTAGCATGTCCACGGATGTAGATCATCGCATTGATCGATGTGCTCCCACCCCATGTTCGCCCTTGTGGGTAATGCATTCTTCGATTGTTCATCTCTTTTTGAGGAACGGTCAAATACCCCCAATTAACGCTTTTCCCGGTTAGTTTAGTAAAACCGGCCGGCATATGAATCAGCGGGTTCCGGTCTGGGCCACCTGCTTCAAGAATTAATACTTTTGTGTTTGGATCAGCGCTGAGTCGGTTAGCGACAACACAACCTGCGGCCCCTGCACCAACAACGATGTAATCATATTGAGTCATGATCTTACTTCTTCCCCTTTCTTTAAAATTGGTTTATTGACCTTGATAGATCGGCGGCCGTTTCTCTTGAAACGACGCAACCCCTTCACGACCATCGACCGATGAGGCAGCTAACGCACCTGCCAATGCTTCAAGCACCATAACTTTATCCCCATCAACAAGCTGCTTCACCATCTGCACTGAAAGCGGGGCGTTAGAGGCGATAGTATGGGCAAGCTGTGTTGCGCGGACAGCTATTTTTTCGGCTGGGCAGACTTCATTCACTAACCCCCATTTCTCTGCCTGAATCGCATCGATTTGCTCTCCGGTAAACATCATCTGTTTCGCACGGGCTACACCAATGAACTGTGGCAAACGTTGTGTACCGGCCCAACCTGGCGTTGTTGCAATTTTGACTTCAGGTAGTGCGAACTTCGCATTTTCAGTTGCCAAGCGCAAGTCGGCCGCCATCGCTAGTTCTAAACCACCACCCAAAGTAAAACCCTGTAACACGGCAATGACAGGCAAACGGCATTCAGCCAACCGTTTAAAAACCCGATGACCCCGTACAATCCATTCCCGCCACATATCAAGTGGCTCTAAAGCTGCCCAAGCGTTAATATCTGCACCCACAGAAAACGCCTTTTCACCAGCAGCCGTTAACAGCACAACTCGAATCTTTCGGTTCGCTTCGATCTGACCGATGACATGCTCAAGCTGGTCGAGCATACCAGGTGTCAACGAATTGAGTTTGTTGGCGCGATTGAGCTGAATCGTAGCAATGGGTGGTGCAAAATCGCACAAAATTAGTTCGTCCATCTTCTTTAACTTCCTACTACCGAAACATACAGATTGAGTAGCCCATTGCTATCTTCTTCAAATAAGCGGGCATCCATCAGTTTAAGATCGGGGCTGACATTAAGCGTAAAATCAACCTTGTCCAACACATCTGTTTGAAGGTCAACACCAGGGGCGATTTCATGCACACACAACCCATCCGCCTCGAGTTTGATAACGCACCGCTCCGTAACATAAATTACTTCTTGCCCCAGCTCTTGCCCCCGGCGGCCTGCAAAGGTGACATGTTCAACTTGGTCTGTAAACTTATTGACCTTTCCTTCTTGATCGATATAGAGCTGCCCATTTTCCGCCCGGACCCGTAACCCTCCGGCCGTAAAGTAACCACTAAACACAATACGCTTGGCGTGTGCGGTTATATCGATAAAGCCACCGACACCAGCGGTAACGTGCGGCCGTGCTGAAAGGCGTGACACATTAACGTTTCCATGCTGATCAACTTGCATAAATGAGAGCATCGTCTGATCAAAACCACCACCTTGAAAATAAGTAAATTGATCAGGTGATGGGACAATCGCTTGTGCATTGGCCGCACAGCCAAACTGGAAGCCTAACAACGGGCGCCCCCCCACAGCCCCCTGCTCAATCACCCACGTTACCGCATTTTCATCCCCTTCTTCCCGCAAAATCGAAGGGACCAAAGCGGAAATCCCAAAGCCTAAATTGACAACCTGCCCATCCCGCAGCTCTTGAGCCGCACGGCGGGCAATCACCTTATCTACCCCCCAAGGGGCACTTTCAACCGTTGTGTGTGGCCGTCGAATTTCGCCGCTAATAGCAGGGTCATAAACCGTTTGGGTCGTTTGCATTTGGTCAGGTGCCTCAACAAGGTAGTCAACCAGCACGCCAGGAACCCGCACCGCCTGCGTTGGTATCGATCCTCGCTCTACAATCCGTTTGACCTGTGCAATAACCACCCCACCATTATTATGGGCGGCCAAAGCCTGATCGTATGCACCTAGATAAGCCCCTTCATGTTCGTAAGAGAGGTTTCCATCAAGGTCTGCCGAAGTTGCTCGAATAATAGCGACATCAACGGGTATCGCTGGAAAATAGAGCCATTCGTCGCCGTCAAATTCAACAACGCGAACGATGTCTGAGGTGGTTTTTTCATTCATACGTCCACCGTTGAAGCGCGGATCAACAAAGGTATGCATGCCAACTTTGGTTAAGACACCCGGCCGCTTTCCAGCCGCATCTCGATGCATATGAAACAAAATTCCGCTTGGAATATTGTACGCCTCCACTTTGTTGTCATAAATCATTTTCCAAATGACAGGAGATGGCATAGACGATGGGCCACTTGGGTATGAACCAGCGATAACACGTTTAAGCAACCCCTCCTGAGCAATTTGGTCGATCCCGTCAATACCGTACATATCTCCGGCCGCAATCGGGTGGAGCGTCGTCAGGTCGCGTGGAACCCCTTTAGATTGATAGGTAGAGCCGATCGCTTTAAGCACCGCATCGGGACACCCCAATCCACTTGACGAGCTGATGCTAACAACTGATTCATCTGGTATGAGTTTGGCGGCTTCATCGGCCGCAATAATTTTTGGAATAGACATCTTAATTTCAGAATTTATATATTACGAGTGACTATACAGGTCTGGTTGGTTCCCCTCACCCCCAACCCCTCTCCCACTTGGAGAGGGGAGCAAACCCAGACACCTGTACAGTTACTATTACGATTGGTATTGAACGGTGATACGTTGACCAGTTGCGGCAGCGTCACGCACGGCCAAAGCAATTGCCAGTGATTTAACCCCATCATCGCCTGTTGCAAATGGTTTCCCCTCACCGCGGATTGCACTGTTAAAGCAGCGCAAAGCATGGGTATAAAGATCTTCAGGGTCTTCGATTGGGATATGCTGACGGCCTGAAGCCGTTTGCAAATAAATGTCACCCACCGGCTGCTGGGTCATGACATTTTCAGCAAATAAAGACCCCTCGCTACCATGAATTTCTAATCCTGTGGGCGCATTTGCCACCGTAAACGAATCATGGAATTGAGCCAACACCCCGTTGTCAAAGCGCATCACCCCCATCACACCATCTGCAAGGGTATTGCCCGCCATTCCCTGAGCGGCCGTCATCGCAGTTACCTCAACTACCTCCGCATCTAACACAAAGCGCAATGTGTCCGCATCATGCACCGTAATGTCAAGGACAACGCCGCCACCAGCATCTGGATTGTTCAAACGCCATGTTTGTAAATGGGGGGGCAAAAACACCGCATGGAACACCCGCGCATATTGCACTTGCCCGATCACTCCCTTTTTGATCAGATCCCGCAGCTTGCGATGGGTGGCTGCGTTTCGCAGATGATGGTTTGTGCCTAAGATGACACCCGCCTGCTTGCATGCTGCAACCATTTCAATTGAGTCAGACAGCGATAGAGCCAGCGGTTTTTCACAGAGCACATGTTTGCCAGCGGCAGCAGCAGCTAACGTCTGGGCCTTATGTTTTTCATTGGTGGTGCTAATGTAAACCGCATCAACCGCATCGTCAGCTAATAAGGCATCGATTGATTCATAGGCTTGTGGCAGTCCATTGTCTTTTGCATATGATTTGCCACGATCTATGCTACGACTAAAAACCCCTTTAGCCTGACAATGTGGTTGCACCTGAATGGCTGGAATCACATAATCATGAGCGATTGTGCTTGCACCAATTAATCCCCAACCGATTTTTTGCATTTCTTCCACAACTATTTCCTCTTATCTTGTTATTATTCAGCAGTTTGGTCCAGTTTGACAAAAGGATCTACGTTCTTCGGAAAGATAAGCTAAAAACTGGGCCAATCTGGCGAGAGTAGTTAGGTTGCTGAATAATTACCTTATTTTAAAATGTGATCCAAAGTGATTTAGATCGATCTAAATTTTGGTCTAAAAATAGCTAGACAATCATTGATTTGGGATTGTCTAGCTATTTTTAGATCGATCTAAATTTTGTCTAAAAAAACGCAAATCGCTTTTAGGAATTTGAGTTCAATATTTTTAGATCGATCTAAAACGTGCTAAGATTATGCCCACTAATTTTATATTTGTCAACATATCCGAAAAATCGATTTTAAAATATGCAAAATCTACAAAAGAAAAAACGCATAACTTTGGCCGATGTAGCCTTAGATGCAAACGTATCACGGGCGACTGCGTCTCTCGTTGTACGTGACAGCCCTCTGGTCAAACCTGCAACAAAAGAAAAAGTCTTAGCTTCGATTGAGAAACTTGGCTACATCTATCATCGAGCGGCCGCCAGTATGCGTTCACAAAAGAGTCATACAATCGGATTGGTTACCACAGACATCATCAACCCGTTTTTCGCTGAGCTAACAATCGGTATGGAAGCGTACCTTGAAGAAAAAAACTACGCTGTTTTTATGACCAACACCTCAGAACAGCTAAAAAAACAGACCCGATTGCTCAACACAATGCGCGAGTACCAAGTCGATGGGGTATTGCTCTGCCCAGTAAATGAGACCCCTAGAGATCAAATCGAGCGATTACAAGAGGCTCAATTCCCTCTGGTATTAGTCATCCGGTACCTCTACGACATCGATGTCGATTATGTTGGTATCGACAATGCGAATGGTGCTCAGCTTGCGGCCGAACATCTAGCGGAGCAGGGACATACACGCATCGCTTTTATTGGGGGGGCGGAAAATGCATCGGCTCGAAAAGACCGCCTAAAGGGGTTTAAAGCAGGTTTAGAAGCAAGGGGCCTCTCGTTTTATCCAGAACTGGCTTTGGCGACGTCTGTTACAAGAGATGGTGGTTATAAGGCGATTGGAGAACTGCTCAATCGGCCGGACCCACCAACGGCCGCACTGTGTTACAACGATATTGTAGCGTTTGGGGTGTTGGCTAAATTGAATACAGAAGGTGTAAATGCAGGGTCTGAATTTGCGGTCGTTGGATTTGATGATTTAGCTGATGCCCGATTGCAAACACCTCCGCTGACGACGCTGGCGGTCGGAACAAGCAAGCTGGGTGAGCAGGCTGCCCGATTATTGCTTGAGCGCATTGATGATCCGACATTGCCACCACGCAAAATCATCTTGAGTCCGGAGTTGATCATTCGGGGATCATCGACACGCTCGTCCCCATTCATTACGTAGTAGGTCCCCCTCTTATATTCCCCTTGCTACCAAAACCTTATGAGTGTAAAGGTGTGTAATGCACAGTTTAAATAAATGTATGGCTAAGGTAATTAGCCAGCACACCAACTATTTTCGCCAGATTGGCCCAGCTTTTAGCTTATCTTTTCGTAGAACATAGATCCTTTTGTCAAACTGGACCAAACT
>JAHDEN010000118.1 GCA_020628815.1 Chloroflexota bacterium
GCATTTATCGCAAAGGATTTAACACCTTTATCGCTTTGGCCGTGTTAACCGCCATTGAATATTTTGTTGGTATTTATTTGCCTTCAGCCGTCTTGCTTATTTTGTTAGCAGTTGCAAAAGCAGCGCTTGTAATGAACGCATTTATGGGCATTACTAAACTCTGGCGCGGAGGAGATCACCACTAATGGCAGTAGCACACGGACACGACGATCACCATCATGGCGAACTCCATAACCCTATGGAGCCAACGCGCCAAGAACAAATTGTGATGAACCGCTTCGGTTTATGGCTATTTTGTTTCTCAGAAGTTTTCCTTTTTATGGCTCTGCTTGCCGCCCGCTTTTATCTGTGGCGCGACCCGGTTAAAGGTGCCTTGCGTCCTGAACTAGAGCAAGGCCCTGCGCTTATCTTCACCTGCGTGCTTTTGGTTTCATCATGGTTTATGAACCGTGCTGAAGTTGCATCTGCAAACGAAGATATGCGTACGTTCAACCAATCACTTGGGATTACCTTCGTGATGGGGTTAATTTTCTTGTTGGGCGTAATCTTCTATGAATGGGGACTTGGGCTAGCGCATCCACACATTCTTCCAACCGATGGGGCATTTGGTGCGGTCTTCTTTGCGATGACCGGCATGCATGCGATTCACGTTATCACCGGTTTGATTTTTGTTTTGGTTGTATGGCGTAACGGAAACCTAGGTCACTATTCGCGTGAAGATCATTGGGGTGTAGAAGCATGTGCTATTTATTGGCATTATGTTGACCTTGTCTGGATATTCTTCTACCCAGCGATTTATCTAATCGGTTACGCAGTTCATCTGCCAGGCCACTAAATTTCCTGAAATTGGATTGTAGGATTGTGTGATAATAATGTTTAGTAGACATTTAAGCACCAAAATCTAGCATCTGATCTATGAATGAAATTACTCGCAGGCTGTTACTCTCTTTTGAGTGGCGGCCTGTTTTTATTTTAGTTCTACTCCTGCTCGCGTTTTTTTACACGCGTGGCTGGTTCCGTTTGCGGCTGAAGTCTCGTAACAAGTCGATTGTTCCCGTTTGGAAGCTGGTTGGCTATTTGTTTGCTCTTTTAACGTTGGGGCTGGCATTAATGTCGTTTATCGACATTTTGGGAGCATCTCTTTTTTACTTCCACATGATTCAGCATTTAATGCTGACGATGATTGCTGGTCCGCTTGTCATGCTGGCAGACCCGATGCCGATTACCCTTTGGGGGATGCCAGATCAGATCCGCCGAGCGGTGGGGCAGGGGCTTTCTCGCTTATTGCATCGTAATTCTCCTTATCGGAACATCTTGAAGCAGGTCACAAGCCCGGCCGTGAGCTATATTTTGATGCTTGTGTTGCTTTGGGGCTGGCATGACCCTAATCTGTACAACTTAGCTCTACGCAGCCCGTTTTGGCACGATTTTGAACATATTTCGTTTTTTTACTCGTCGGTGATTTATTGGTGGCATGTGACGGGGGCTGCACCTCGCCTTCGGCCGCTTATGTCAAAGCCACGTCGCATTTTGTATTTGTTTGGCGGCGTTCCGTCAACGTTTTTACCCGGCGTTTTTATTTCGTTTTCGACCACCATTATCTATACATACTACTTGACCGCGCCACCGGCACCTGAGCCGTTTTTTATGACTCCGATCAATGATCAGATTATCGGAGGGATTATCATGTGGGTTCCCGGGAGCATGATGTTTTTTGTCGGCGCACTAGTGCTAATCGGCCGGTGGATGCAGGAGCAGGAACGTCAGTCAAAAGCGGCAAAAGAGAAGTGGATGCGAGAGCAGGTGACTTCATGATGCAGGCTGACTGGATAAAAAGAATACTTCCTGTAGTCATCTTGGTACTGGCGCTAGTATTCATCGTTAACCCGAGAAGTGCTTTTAGTCACAATGGGGGCGAAGCTCGGATTGTTGATGTAGAGGCGGGTGACTTTCGATTGTCAGTTTGGACATTGCCGGGTCCCTTAGAAGCTGGCGATTTGAATTTTATCGTTTACGCGGCCGAGTCATCGCAACAAGGGGAATTTGTTCGCTCAACCAGCCCGATTTTAGACGCCAACATTGAAGTGATCATTGAGCCGATTAGAGGCGGAACCCCGATTATTGTTCGGCCGAATCATGGGGAAGCAACAAATAATCTATTTTATGAAAGCTATTTTGAGCTGTTAGAGCCAGGTGAATACAGAGCCATCGTATCTGTTGAATCAAATGACGGCCGGATGGGTGAAGCGGGATTTGATTTTGTTCTAGCCAGAGGCGTTTTAGACATCAACTGGTTTCAATACTCTGGCTTTGCATTAATTGCGGTTGTTATCGGCTGGTTTGCTTGGCAAATTAGAGAAGAAAAAAGACTAAAAGAGGTATAGGATTGCCCATAAACGTAGGAACATTTTTTAGCCCTCGCTGGCGCTGGGTCACATTAGCAGTTGTTTTAGGCATGTTGTTTTTAGCAAGGCTGGGCTTTTGGCAACTGGATCGGTTGGAGTGGAGACGGGGGATCAATGAAGCGAAGATCGCTGAGTTAAACGCCGATCCTTTAAATTTGAACGGGGACTTGAGTGGCTTAGAGCTAGAAGAAATGATCAATCGCCAGGTCGCTGCAACGGGCGAGTATGATTTTGAGTACCAGTTTCTGATCGAGTCACAAGTTTTGGAAAGCCAAACGGGCAAATATTTGCTAACCCCACTGAAGCTCGCAAACTCAGACCAAACGGTTTTGGTCAATCGTGGCTGGATACCAGACGGCGAAACAGACTTTGAGCAGTTCAATGAAGATGGGGAAGTTTCACTTAAGGGACGGATTCAACGCAGTCAAACGTTGAGCGGAGACCGTGTGACACAAGTTGAAGGGAATCGGATTTTTAGAATCGATGTTTCAGCTGCGGCCGAAACGTTGCCTTATCCTGTCTTGCCCATTTATGTGCTTCCAGATATTGAAGGGGTCATAGACGAGGAACTGCCGTATTTACCGACGGCCGATTTATCAGTCGATGAAGGCAGTCATTTTAGCTATGCTTTGCAATGGTTCTCCTTTGCGATTTTGCTAGCCGTCATGTATTTCCTGTTTGTTCGTAGGCAAGAGACAAGATTTCCAAAATAAAAAAGCCCGTATTTTTATAAAATACGGGCTTGTTGGTTAAAGTGAAACCTATTTTAGCGTTGATTTAGATCAATCGTTTCACCAGTTGAGTCTACCTGCAGCTCTAGCCGCCTATACTCCCATCCGCTCCCAAAATCCTCGGCAGAAACAATCAATTGCCCAGACCCGTTTGGCCCAGAAACGGGAACTGACAGGTCTGCTTCGCCCGCTTGAACCCCATTTCTGAATTCTGTAGAGACATTGCCTTGTATAAGCCAGCCAGCCTCTATCGGAGATCCCAGCGCATCCAGCGCACGTGGATCAGATTCAAGCGTTTGCATGGCTTGAGTAAAAACCTCTGTGTTGCGAATGGTGGTAGATATCACAGCGAACATCCCCCCAACCGCTAGCGTACAACATAACAAAAGCCCAACGCAGCCGCTTGGAACTGCCCACAGCCAGTTTCGTTGAAACCAATTTTTATCGTTACTTTCTTCGGTCGTCATCATATCCTCACTCTGTTTATAAATTTTGCTCACACAAGCAAATAGATATCAACCAATTACGTAATGGATAAGATCAAGTTGTAGGACATGCTAAAAGAATCGATTTTTCAGGCGCCTAACAGCTGAAAGTTTTTGGTTGACCCACTCCCTGTTAAGCAGCGGCCGCAGCTCTTTCCACTCATTCTGGGGGTTAAAGTTTGGATCACCCACTTTGTCCTCACTATAGCGTGTCGTAATCAGCTGATTGGTTATATTGTCAATCGGCTTTTGACCAGATGGTATCGCATCTGATAAAGCTTGAGCCCGTTCGATCGGAGTTTGTGATGCAGCTATCGGTACCCCTAAGCTCTCGCCCCATTGACCCAGCTTGTCATAGGACTTTATTAGATCGGTTTCGACACGGCGGTTGTTCAGAGAGGTGTATAAAAATGCTGCGGCAGCCAAGAGGATCAGCACAATTGAAAGAACGGCCGGAATGGTAATAATTTCTGCAGAGAAAGTTGGTGGCGGCTCTAACTCTGAAAAATCCTCAAACCCTTCTCCACCTGGGAAGAGATCATCTTCTAAGAAATTTGGTCCGCCCGGGTCAGGTAGCGCGGGTGGAATCTCAGCTTCATTTTCGGCCGCTAATCCGCCCGTCGGCCGTGAAGGAACAATGATAGAAGCGGTTGGTTCAAACTGAATCCAGCCATATTGCGGGAAATAGGCTTCGACCCAAGTATGGGCATCTTGCAGTCGAACGCGATATAGACCGGCATCCTCAATGAACTCGCCCCCAGCAAATCCAGATGCAGGGCGGGATGGAATTCCCTTGTGGCGCAGCATAACCACCATCGCAGAGGAGTAGTAGTTGCAATATCCTTCAGGGTCTTCAAAAAGAACATAGTCAACTGGGTCAACCCCATTTGGTGGTGCATCTATTTGGTCATTGTATTCAATATGCTCACGCAAAAAGTTTTGGATGGCGATTGCCTGATCATATGGGTTTGTTTGCCCCTCAGTGACCTCTTCGGCTAAGTCACGCGTGCGCTGCGATATGGTGTCAGGTAAAGCCAAATAGCTGTCTGCCCACTCAGGATAGTTGGTTGACGCATTTTGAAGCTCAAATTGTGTGGCCACGCTAAATTGAGATGCGGAATTGTAAACCTCACCCTGCTGTAAAACGTATTTGGATTGGACTTTGTTGATCTGCTCAATCGACTCCCCCGGAAGGGTACGACTGGTTAGAAACATCTGTCGATCTGAGCCGATAATATCTGGCATGCCGTAAATTTGGCCCGCACTCGGCAGGTAATTGCGTACAGTTTGGGTTATGGTTTGGCGACTTTCGTATTTGGGGATGTCGATCAACCCTTCATCAGGAATGTATTCGACCGTATCACCCTCTGGAATGTCCCATAAGCCATCTTCGTACGATTCGTAGCTGATCGCGTGCCAGTATGCGTAGGGGAGCTCTTCTTCTACGAATACGTCCATAACCAATGACTCACTCACGTCTCGGGCACCACCCAAGGTCAGGTTGTTAGAAAATGAATCGCTTGTTGGGGCGGAATAGGTTCTTAGAGAAGAGAATAGGCGGGTCCATGTATTTTGGAACTTCTGCCAAGTGGGAGTGGTGTTGTCTAGGGCGGCCGTTACGCTGGGGTTTGCCTCGAGCGTTGGCACTTGCCAAGCAATCACAAGCGTTGCTAGGGCCAGCGTAAAACCGGCCACGGCAACGTTTAAGCCCAGCCGTTTTTCGAAAAATACATTGTGGTCACGCCAGTTGGTTTGCTGCACATTAAGCCATGTGAACGCAATATATAAAAAGCTGGCGACGATGTAAGTGGCAAGCCACATCCACAACGGCCGGGGGCCAAAATAGTAATAAACAACACTCAGCAAAACCATTCCGGATGGAACAACAACGCGCCAGATTTTGTCTGATCTTTGGGTCCACCATGCGGCCGAGTATCCCATAATCCAGAAGACTGCAGATGTATGCATGATGAAAATGATCGGTTCACGACTTGTTCCACCATCGGCAAACTTGCCTATCCAGTCTCCCTGTAAATTGATTAGATGGATAATTCGTTCGCGCCAGCTATCAATTTCGGCCGCATGATTTCGGCCGACAATCACGAAAATAAAAAATCCTGCGTATACCAGCGAAAACAATAGAGACGTTCGGCGCGAGAAGACCGAGCTTGATAGAAGCACCCCAGCTATAAAAGCGATAGGCACGATGGCAATCAAGACGCCTAACCCATCAGTCAAATCAGCTCGATAGATCCCAAATGCTGCGAGCAGAACAAGGGAGAAGGCACTGATTAGAGGCAACCAATTTTCTCTAAGTTGATAGTATACGTTCATAGGCTGGATTATATGGGGGTATGGAGGATCTGAAAGCTTAACTTAGCGTCATCTTAGTTCTTATTAAGAAAGTCTCTTAGCTGAACGTATGATTTTATTCCCTTTTGCGACGAGACCTCTGAAATTCTGGGGAGCAATTGCTCGTCTTCATTGTTTTCCCGGCTCTCCATCGGGTAAAACTGTGGGATGGCGTTGCTGAGCCGCTCAGAGCAGGCGTTTGCAAGCATTTGGGTTCTATCGGCCGTGGTGATGATGATAAACTCGGCCGGTCCCAACTGGCCCAAAAATGGTTCATGACTCGCATCATTTTTGCAGACACCGCCTAAAATTACGCTGAGTGATCTAGAAACTTCATTTGCGGCAATGAACCCAAACTTGTTTCTAAAGTTCCGAATACCGTTTAAACCGGCCGTAACCACGCCCCAATCACTGCGGCCTAACATCGATTCAATTTCGTCCCGCACAAAAAGTCCGTCAGGCATATTTGTCACAGGGTTAAAATATTGATCAGATTCAAGCCGGTCAATCGCATTTTGAACCCGAAGGCGCAGTTCTTGAACGTCAAACGGTTTGGTGATGTAGTCAACGGCTCCCAATTCTAGTCCAGCCAAACGGTCCCGTTTTGCTCGACGATCTGTCAGAAAAATGACCGGAATGTTTTTGGTTTTTCGGTCGCTGCGTAAACGCCGAACAACTTCGAACCCATCAATATCTGGTAAGCGGACATCCTCTAAGATCAGATCTGGCATTTTAGTCGCAGCGATTTGGAGAGCCTCTTCGCCCCAATTGGCTCTTAAAACATCATAGCCTTGGACATGGAAATAGCCTCGCAGCATCTCCATGAGGTCTTCATCATCTTCGACGATCAGAATTTTATAGCGATCCTTTTTTGGCATGCTAAACCTTAATTCCTTTTAAAACTGAGATTGATTGGTTCGACAGATAAGTATACTCAAAAACTTTTGAGGAAGTGTTTGATAGCTTACTCAGATTCTATCAGGAAATAATAGAAATTTTCAATTAACCTTTACCTATTTTGTCAGGGTTTCGAAACGCAATATTCCTAGTGCGTCGATTTTTAGCTCGCTAACCTTGTCCAGAGAAAGAGCGATGCGGATTTCTTGGGTTAAATCAAGTGTCGGGTAGCTTTCGGCCCATATCTCTTGAATCTCAGTCCACCGTTCAACCCGGCCGTCAATATTGGTGGGATCAAGGTTTTCAAGCTGACTGATTGCAGCACTCATGGCGGTGTTCTCGTAGTTGGAACAGACGCTTGCGGTGTTGAAGACAAAATAGTACATCCAGTGTGCCGGGTCAATGTAGTTTGGTGGTTGACCGCTCGGAGGCCATCCCAACAAAAAGGCCCCAGATTCACAGGTTGCACTTTGGGCACGGAACGTATCATAAGGAGCGCCGACAAGGGTAACTTGGAAAATATTCGTTTCTTCGAGTTGGGTTGCCAATGCGGTTGCATACTCCTCTTCATACGGCGAATACCGGCCGTCGTTGGTGTAATCCAGCGTAATGTCGAGCAAGTTTTCTTCGTTGTAACCGGCCGCATTTAATAGCCTGATCGCTTCTGCTAAATTTCGGTCAGGTTCAGCCGCCTGATGGCCGGGAACCGTGTTTGGGATAGGGCTAAATAGAGGTTTTCGCGTCCCGGGGAAGATATCGGCCAGCCCGTTTCGATCTATCGCTAAGGCTGCCGCTTGGCGTACTAAAGGATTGTTCCAGGGTGGCTGGCTTTGCTCAAAAACAAGATAGCTCTTGAATGCAGCTGGCCCTTCCCATGCCCGAAACCCTTCCGTTTCACGCAGAGCGATTAGATCTTCTTCACCTAATCCCAACCATGCTAGGTCGATGGCTCCACCTTCAAGCGAACCACGCATTTGCTCAGAGCTGGTGTAGAGCCTGACTTGAATATTTTCGAACACTGGTGGCATGCCGGGCCATTGCGGATTGGCTTTTAAACGAACCTGATCCCCTGGCTCCCAATCTTGGATCAAGTATGGGCCGATTCCGCCACAAACGGAATCTGGAGCTGGCTCCAACGGATAACATTCGTCAGAAACGACGAAAAATGGCGGTGTCGCTAACACGCTTAAAAAGTGGCTGGCGGCTTCGTCTAGGTTAATTCGTATCGTCAGGCTATCTAAAATTTCAACCGAGTCTTCGTCGGCAAAGCCGTCGATATTGGCGTCACGCAGAAAGGTATTGACGAGGAAGTTGCCGGCCGAACTTGAGCGCAAGATTGAAAAACGCACGTCCTCGGCCGTTAGCTCGCTCCCATCAGGAAAAACTAAGCCGGGGCGTAATTTAAACACATACTGGGTCCCGTCGGCTGTGACCGTGGGCAAAGACTCTGCGAGAAGCGGTACCAGCTCATTATCGGCCGTAAAGCCGACCAAGCCGCTCATTGTGTTGGTTTTAAATTCCCAAGAGATCGCATCTGGCCCACCAGAAGGGTCCATATTAATCGGCGTGTTGACCACCATGCCCACCACAAACTCCCGGTCCAGCGTTCCGATGAGCGACTCACCAGCGACCAAACGCTCCTGTGGCGTTAACCAAGCTCGGCTGAGTCGATCAACCGTCCCATCTGTTCGGGCCTGTGAGATGGCTTTGTTCAAGGTGCTTAAAAGGACCTCGTTGCCGTCAGCGACCGCAATCCCATATTGACGTGATGCCAGCCAAGGTGCACCGCTTTCACCAGCGATTCGCAATTGTTGGTAGTAATTGTTGACATATTGAGCCGCATCATCGTTGTCAATAATCGCACCGTCTATCTCACGGTCGATCAGCCCTTGTAAAGCATCAACCGACGAGTTGTAGCGGACCAAGCGCTCATCATCAATTTGAATAATATCTCGTGCTGTTTGCTCCCCTGCAGAGGCACGCTCAACGCCGATGTTTGTTCCAGATCCTAAATCGGCCGGACTGGTAATCGCATCGTTGTTAGCCCGCACAACAAGCACTTGCCCCACGCTTAAGTAAGGACTGGTAAATGCGATACCTGGCGGGGTTGATTCTGAAATGATCAGCTCCGAAATGGCGGCGTCGAATTCCCCCTGCGCTACGCTGTCGAGCATCCCATCAAAATTGGTGACTACAAATTCGATTTCAATTCCGGTTTGGGCCGCAATATCGGCCATCAGGTCAGGGTCAAACCCCTGCACCCGGCCAAAATCATCAATGGCGGCAAAGTCTCTATTGCGAGACGGCGCATCGATGGCAACCGTTAAGAATTTTATATCTTCTTCGGATTGAGGGTAACTCACTTGGGTTTCTGTGGGTTCAGGTTCAATAGGCTCACTCTCGGTTGAGCTTACAACAGGTGTTGTTCCATCATCCTCAATTGATTCAGGTTCTTCATCACAAGCGGCCAGCGCAAGCAGGCCGACACCGATCAATATCAAGAAGAGGGTGCGATAGATAGCGTGTTTCTCAAATGTCATACGGGGGGATTTTAACTCATGCTCGCCAAGTGGAGAAAAAGATTTAATAAAAAGTGATAACTCCGGTTATGAATTTCTAAGAATGTCGATCTGATGAGGCTTGTCCCCATCCATGGCGAGCTGGGCAAAAGGGGGGTAAACAATGCCGATCGGCCGATCATCTTCCAGAAGTCTACCGGCTAATTTGGCCGCATCATCTACGCTTAAGCGGCCGGTTGCCAGTTTGATTAGCGGTACAAAACCGACCGTCCAGGCCATTGCAAGCGGGTTTTTGCGTGCATTGATCACTTTTCGCCAAAGACCACGATTTGTGTTCAGCATGCGAGTGGTTGAGACAAAAATGTCACATCCAGCCAATTTTTGATCGGCAAAGTTTGCATAGGTTCGGCTTGCCTGCGGATATTGATTCTCCATTTGCTCAGGTGTAACCGCTGCATAGTACAAAATGCGCTCAAACGGTCTGCAGCGGTCAATTAAATCGTCAACCATGTGGGGCTGCATATGTGGGATGTCGCTTGAACAGCCGATAACCGGCCGGTGTTCCCCATATTTTTTGTAAACAAACTCAAGCCCCGCTAACCCATTTGATACCAATCCCCCATGATTGGGTAAAAAATGAATCGATTGGGTTGGGTCAAGAGATTGTGTGATGCAATCTTGATCTTTTGCTTGGTCAATGCCAACCACAATCAGGTCATCGATATAGGTAGCAGCTGATAGAGCTTGCAGTACCCAGACGATCATCGGCTCCCCTTTTATATCGATCATCGCTTTCGGTTTGCCTTGGCTGTATTCAAACAGCGGGTTTTCTTTCGCAGGGATTCCACCAGCGATCACAATTGCATCCATGAAACAACTTTAACTTAAAATAAGGGTCATTCTTTCGGTTCATCTTAACATCGGGCCATAAATGGTAGCGCTTTTTTAGCCAAACACTCGAGTGTAAACCGGATTTAAACTAACAAATCACACAATCATTGGTGTAATCGGGTAATCTATATAGGTTGCGATTGTATCGTTTTTCCACCCAAGTGAGCGATACTGTGATGATGAAGAGGACTAATCTATGAAAAATCGTACTGTAGCATTAATGGGTCTTGGTCTGCTGTTGATCGGTTTTATGTTTGCGAGCCGTGATTTATCTGCAAACAAAGAAGGCATAGCGGCTGATCCAGCAATAAGCGGCCGATTTGTGGGGGCCGGTTTTGGCGCTCCATTAGACGCTGACTTTACCGGCTTGCCCGGCGATGAGCGGGTATTTGTAACCGAGAAAGGGGGATCTATCCGCATTATGGGAGAGCCTTACGGATCCCCATTTTTTGATATTAGCGAAAAGGTCGCCCGCTCAAACGAAAAAGGGATGCTTGGCATGGTGTTTGATCCTGACTTTGCCACCAACAAATATTTCTATGTCTTCTACACCGGTCCTTTTGATGAGACAGTAGATCCACCGACGTTTATCACCCGTATCGAGCGGTACACTGTGTCGGACAATCCGAATTTCGCTGATTTGAGCAGTGGTCTAACGATTTTAGAGCTAGAGCAACAGTCCCAATTTCACAACGGCGGGAACATGATCTTTGGCCCTGATGGGTATTTATACGTTGGGATTGGGGATGACAATGTTCGTCGCCTGTCGCAAGATCTAAATTCTCTCAATGGTAAGGTGCTGCGCTTAGACACTGATCCAAATCGAGGTCTGCCGCCAGATTGTGATCTTGTGTCGGGCAATTACTCAATTCCGGCCGACAATCCATTTGTGAACCAAGACGCATGTGGCGAAGTTTGGGCATATGGGTTGCGGAACCCTTGGCGTTTTAGCTTTGATACAGAAACAAACGACTTCTTTTTGGGCGATGTGGGCGATGAAAGCTTTGAAGAGATCAATTGGGCCTCTGCATCTAGCAACGGGGGCGAAAACTACGGATGGCCTTATTTTGAAGGAACTGACTGCGTTGGCGGTGTGTTTGCGGCCGATTGCGCGGCGACAACGAATCATGCGCTGCCGATTTACGCCTATCCTCATTCAAATGGGGGTGGTTCTGTAACAGGTGGATTTGTTTATCGTGGAAGCCGCTATCCTAATTTGGTTGGGCACTACGTTTTTGCCGACTTTACCAATTCTGTTTTGACAACCGCCATCCTTGATAACAATAGCTGGCAATTTACAGAGCACGGGCCGATGCTTACAGAAGGTGCGCCATTGATTAGCTCTTTTGGGCAAGACCCAACGGGTGAAATTTTTGCGGTTCGGATTACTGACGGGAACCCGGTTCCCGGGCAATCGACCGGCAGTTTGTGGCAGGTCATAGATGAATACGGCTTTGAAATTGAGATTGAAGCCCCCGATTCTGTAGCTGAGGGTGAGGCGATTGAGTACACGCTCACGATTACCAATGTCGGTAGTCAGGCGATTGCCAATGTGCAGATCGAAAATCAAATTCCGGCCGGTGTGACCCATCAATCGGGCGGCTTGGTTTCCGGTGATTCAGTTACTTGGAACATTCCATCTTTGGCGGCCGAAGAAAGCACAGTTGTGAAATGGACCGCTATGCCGTTCCAAGCCAGCATTACCAACTCGGTTTATCAAGTATCTGCGTCTGGTGAGCCACCGGTTGTTGGGCGAGATTCTGTGACAACCACGACCACGGTTCCTCCTGTGGGTGTTGGCGGCCGTTTGTTCCAAGACTACAACCAAAACGGACTAGACGATGATTTTGAATTAGGAGTTGAGGGCATCGTAGTCAAACTGTGGAATGACAGTGATTGTGATGGTCAAATCCAGTCGGGCGGGCTGCTTGGCCTTGTCGAGTCGGAAGCTGATGGCTCTTATTTCTTCAATCTTGAAAATGCGGATCAATCAAATTGTTATTTGATCAAGCTGGAGCTGGGCGACCTACCCGCGGCCGTTCAGTTAACGGCTCAAAATGTGGGTAGCGATGATTCGATTGATAGTGACTTTTTCCCGAACGGCTGGATGGAGAAGTTCACAATCCCTGTAGAGCCGGTAAGCGCGGGCTTTACAGGTTTTACAACCGTTCCCCCGCCAACAGCGACCCCCAGCATTGTTCCAACCACAGCACCAACAGACGAGGTTTTCGGCCGGGTATTTGTGGATCAAAATGGAAATGGTCTTGATGACGGAGAACCTGGAATCCCTAATGTTGAAGTGACGCTGTATCGAGATTCAGACTGCGACGGCGAAGTGGTTGGAGGCGACATTTATCGTCGCACAAACACACCTAACAGCGGGGTGTATGTCTTCTCGGTTGAAGATTCCAGCGGCTGTTTTCTGTTCAAAGCCAATCCAAATGATTTGCCTGCTGGCTGGATTTTTACACAACGTAACGTTGGGTCGAATGATGCGATCGATAACGACGTTTATGCATTTGGCTGGACCGATGTGTTTAGACTTCCGATTGAGGCTGTAAGCGCTGGGGCATATGATCCTGCGGTTGTAACCCCTGCTCCGATTCCGACCGAAACTTCAACACCGACATTGATTCCGACCCCTGAACCTTTGCCCACACTTGGCCCTGGGGAGTTCCCTCCTACTTCAACCCCGATTCCGGTACAGCCGCCCACTATCGGGCCTGATTATGTGCCGATATTTATGCCGATTATCGCTCGATAGCTGCTCCAGATCGGCTTAACTGATAATGCTGGGTGACAGGTTGAGCTGGGTGATCAGCTCGCTTAGCTCTGCACTGTTTAGCGGCCGGTTTTTGTTGGCGACGGCTGTTAAACCCGCTTCAAACAGATTTGTGCCAAACGACCGGCCGTTGAGCACTGGGGTTGTGGTGATTACATGTTTGACCCCACGTTGCACAAAAAGCTCCCGATCCGCCTGTGTCGTGGTGTTTGTCACAATCACTTTGCCGTCTAAATGCAGCGGCAAGTGGCGTTTGATATACAAGCAGTCCCCCGCAATAATATCGGCCCAGTTGTACCAATCTTCATATTTGGGAACCCATTCGTTTTGGGCATCACCCGTTGGGTAAATCATGTGGATGGGGAGCCTGGAAACAACCGGCAGTGCGGCAAATGCCAATCGGCCCAACCCGCTCTGGGATCGTATTTTTAATCGGATGCCTAACGCAAAAGCCGCATCCCCACACAAAACATCAAATTGATTCTCAAAAAAAGATTGGGTCATTCCCATCCGGTCAAGGGCTGAAACAATGAGCACCCGCCGCTTGTTGGTGACTTTTGAAACAACCTGTGCAGTTTGCCGCTCAAGGGTGTTTTTGAGCCCGCTACCATCCACAACGGGCGTTTTGTGAACCCCTTGGATTAATTTGTGTGCTGATAGCAGAGGGTATTTTCTTGTGGCAGAGTAGACCCATAAATCGATGCCACCCACGCCAAACGCATCAACTGTCCCATCGAGCTGCTTAAATCTTTGGGCAACTTCCTCAACCGATCCATTCCATCCTTCTCGCCTAAGTGTGACTCGGCTCCCTAATAAATCGATTGTCGCACTGGCATCACGCCTATCGCTTCCGAGCGAAACGCTAATAGCTTGCTTCATCTATGATTTTTCCCCACCAAAAATAGTTGTAGCTATACAGGTGTCATTTAAATTATTGTAGGGGCTAGTCATTCAGCGGAACATATGTATCAACATAAGCAAATTCAGAGAGAAATCATCTATGCCAAATTTAATTAGGTGATGTAGGGGCATCCCTTTTAAGCGTAGCGGCGGGTGCCCAGGTACAGCATGGCGTCAATCTGGGTGCCCACGAGGGACACCCCTACATCACGTTTTTGGGTTATGGAAATGGTGAATTCTGGGGCTACTATGACTCGTTTTTTCTTAAGTTGATACACATGGGACTAATCATTCAGCATAATGAACAAATTTTGCAACTTGAAACAAATAAGAATGGCTCGCCCAACAATTTCAAATTTCAGCCTAAGGGCGAGCCGTTTTCGCATCGCTACCGCTCGCAAACGACTAGCCTCTTCAAATTAATTCGACATTTGTAAAACTACGAATAGTTTGCGTTTAACCCCAAATTAACACGTTTGGAGCCTAGTGGGATTCTAGCATCAAAGGCATCCAAATATTGTACGGAATCAATATGGCTGGTGGGCTTTCGGCCGGTTCTGTTTGGTCAGACGTGATCTGTGTTGCTGGGAACGAGATCGAGGAGAGCTGGTTTTGGCCGTTTGCACCGATAGGGAGTTGAACAACGACATCCAATGAAACGGATTGAGCCGCTGTCAGCGATCCGATCGACCATACAAAGCCATCGGCCGTGTTCGTGACCGGCTGACTGGTTGAAACAATTGTGCCGCTGATCGGCAATGTCTCTGTCACAGTCGCATTGGTGACGGTTGGGATTGATATCGGGGCAGAAACGGAAATCGTATAGGTTAAGAGCAAGCTTGTGTCAGAAACAATCTCCACTCGAGCATCTGCATACGATGTCGGTATATCGCGAGAGAGCGCAAACTGCATCGAATCAAGCCCTTCATATTGAATTGTGGATGTGATCTCTGCGCCGGTTTTGGTTGGCACATAATCGGCCGCTATCGACGGGGCTGGCAGAGTAATCGTCTCGGTTGTTCCGGTGCTACCCATCACTTGAACTGTGACCGCCAGCTGCTGGGCTGAACCTGGAGGTAAATCTCCTATATCCCACGTTACCCCATTGGTTGTTTGCGAAACCGGTTGGCTGGCACGGACAAATTGAGTTCCGGCCGGCAACGTGTCGGTTAAGACCGCATTGGTAAACGTTAGCATGTCACCCGTTTTTGTGATGCTGATCGTGTAAGTGAACTCTCCAGATGTCGTGAGTTGACCATTATTTGGCATGATGATTAGCTCTGGAGCCTGTTTTGTGATGTCGATATTCCATATCGCTTCAATCGCGTGATCGACATTGATCCGGCCGTGGCCATAGGTGTTATTAAACTCTTCTGTGCCGCCGCAATCCCCCGTGCCGATAAATTCAGCCGTTTGTTCCAAATATGTTTCAATCGCCTCGATATTGCCTGCGATAGGTGGGTAGGCTGAAATCATTAGCCCAACTGCGCCAGCTACGTGGGGGCCTGCCATGCTTGTGCCAGACAAGCTGCGGTAAGACGAACCGCTTCCGGCCGAGCGTACCGAAACGCCGGGGGCTGTCACATTAGGTTTCATCCGCTCACTGCCGTCTACAGTAACAGGGCCACGGCTAGAAAAGCTGGCGATGTCATCGGAAATATTCGTCGCACCCACGCTAAACGAGCCGGAGAAAATGGCGGCAGGTGTGTTGACCGAACTACATGATGACCCGCTGTTCCCGGCCGATGTGACGACAACAATTCCGGCCGTACGCAGATTTTCAATTACCGTGTTCATCAAGTCAAAATTGCCCGTGTTGCACCCTTCAGACGTGGGGCAGCCCCATGAATTGTTAATAACATGCGGTGCTTTAGCCGGATTTGGGTCAACGCCGTTGATATTTGTGGGGGCTAAAAACCAATCAAAACAGCTGATATAGGTGTCGGGCGTTCCGTATCCTTCTTCCATATTTCGGCAGGCGATCCACTCTGCACCGGGTGCAACCCCAATCTCGTTTAAACCATCTGATCCGACCATCGTTCCCATGGTGTGGGTTCCGTGCTGGCTCGAAATATCGTCGCATGGGATTGTTAGATTGTAGCCGCAAGGGTTGCTGCTGTTGCCACTGATTTCGCCTGAGATCGCATCGTGCCAGTTGTAGTTATGGTCGGCCGTGTTGCCGTCCCATCCACGATATTTTTGCTGCAAGGCCGGATGTTCCCAGTTATAGCCTGTATCTTGCCCGGCAATTACAACGCCGGTCCCGGTGATCCCTTTTCCCCATACAACTGGTGCGCCGATTTTTTCAACACCCCATTCAACCGCCATGGGGGCTCGGGTTTGGTCAAACGGATAGGTTGATTCTGTTTGAACATCTAGCCGGAGCGCGGGATTTGCATGGATATGAGCCACCGCAGTTTGCTGGGCCAAGTCGGTTAAAAGCGTGCCGCTACCCTGCACAAGCAAGGCATTGATGATGGTGTAAGATTTTGCCGTTCCACTCGATTTTTCTACCTGGGCCAAGATCTCTTTCTGTGTTGCTGCTGAATGGGCCGTAAGCTGGTCAAAAACATAGCTGGCGCGTTCATCTTTCGATAGTCCGGCCGGTACGTTTAAGGATGCCTGCTCATTCATCCGCACAATAAACTCGAACCGGCTGTTTGGGCCACGATTATCAATCTGGTCGAGCAGTTCTTGGTCTATCTTTGATTGCCAGTCGGTTTGATCACTCGCGCGGCCGCTTGATGCATCGGTTTGGACAGCTTGAAAAAATGTTAGTCCCAGCAAGCAGGCAAGCAAAGGGGTAAAAAATATCGTTTTGATGTTTGTCATAGTTTGGAAAAATGAGCGTAGATTGGAGCAGGATATTATCACAAGGGGGTGGGATTTGAGCTCTTGCTCACTATTTTCAGAGATAAGTTCTTTTGTTTCAATCCGGATTTAGTAATGGGAATGGGATTTTAAACCGGAGACTATTTCTCCAGTGTTAGACCAGTTTTTGCTTTTGGTTTTTCAGCGGTATAGTACGACGCTATGAAATTCGGTGCTGTAAAGTTGGACCATGCTGCGGGGAAAATTCTGGGACATAATATTTCTGGCCCAGATGGGCGGCGTTTGTTTCGTAAGGGGCGGCCGCTTTCGGCCGATGATGTGCAAAAGCTAGCAAAATTGGGGCGAGAAACTGTTTATGTGGCAGAGCTGTCAGCTGATGATGTGGATGAAAATAGCGCCGCATTGCGTATCGCCCAAGCCGCGGCTGGGCAGCACGTGCGTGTTTCAAAACCGTCTACCGGCCGAGCAAACCTGCATGCGGACACACTTGGTGTTTTGCGCATAGATATTGACCGTTTGGCTCAGGTAAATTTGCTAGATGCGGTGACATTGGCCACGGTCGAAGCCAATAGCGTTGTGCGCCCCAAACAAATGGTCGCCACACTTAAAATGATCTCTTACGGTGTCTCGAAAAATATCGTGCGCGAGGCTGAAAGGATCGGGCAAGCTGAGACAACCAATCATGCCAATGGGCGAGAACTGCCGATTGTACGGATCGAGCCGCTACTGCCCAAAAAGGTTGGCATGATACTTTCTGGTTCTCCTTCGGCCGCAGACCGGATTGTAAAGGGGTTTGAAAAGGCGATGCGAGCCCGGATTGAGGCCTGGGGATCTTCTCTAGATGAGGTAAAATTTATCCCCTTGGAAGATGAGTCAGGCGAGCTAAATTTGGCTAATGAGATCGGCCGTTTGATCAAAGACGATATCGATATGATCATTTTGGCTGGCGAAACGGCTATTATGGATCGGCATGATATCGCCCCACGTGCGGTTGAAAGATCCGGCGGCCGGGTAACTTGTTTTGGCGCACCGGTTGACCCTGGCAATTTGCTGATGCTTGCAAGACACGACAGCACCGGCCGGTCGGTGCAAATTATCGGTACACCTGGCTGTGCTCGATCCCCGAAAAAAAATATTGTAGATTTAGTGATCCCTCGCATTTTGGTTGGCGATTATCTGACGAAAATGGATATCGTAAATATGGGCATGGGTGGCATGCTTGAAGATGTTCCGGAACGGGGCCGCGCGCGTAAACTAAATTAATCACTGAACTTTTCTAAAAAACCTTATGACATACTCCTCAATTGAAGAATTACAGCAGGCTTTATATGATCAAGAATATGTTGCTGAGCGTAGCTTGGTAACGGCCGTTTATCTTTCGATGAAGCAGGGCAAACCTTTGTTTTTGGAAGGTGAACCAGGTGTAGGCAAAACGGAGATCGCAAAAGTGATCGCCAACATGCTCGATACCAATCTAATCCGGCTGCAATGCTATGAAGGGCTTGATGTGAGTCAGGCGGTCTATGAATGGAACTATACGCGCCAGATTATGCATATCCGCACAATGGAAGCGCGGAGCGAAACGTTTGCGGAAGAGGAGCTTTTTGGGGAGAAATTTTTGCTCCGCCGCCCTCTGTTACGGGCAATTGAAGAATCGGCCGAAAAATCTCAGGTATTGTTGATTGATGAGGTTGATCGGAGTGACGAGGAATTTGAGGCGTTTTTACTCGAGATCTTGTCTGATTTTCAGGTGACAATCCCTGAAATTGGAACGGTTAAGGCCAAAAATCGGCCGTTTGTGATTCTCACATCGAACCGCACCCGAGAGCTGCACGATGCCCTAAAACGCCGCTGCATCTATTTTTGGATCGACTACCCATCTTTCCAAAAAGAGCTTGAGATCGTATCAACCAAAGTTCCCGAAGCTTCAAATCAGCTTGCACGCCAAGTAACTGCGTTTGTCCAAGAACTGCGCACAGAAGATCTTTATAAGGTTCCCGGTGTGGCTGAATCGATCGATTGGGTTAGCGCCTTGGTAGCTTTGGACAAAGAGGCTTTAGACGAGGCGATTATCGAAGACACGCTAGGCGTGATCTTGAAATATCAGGACGACGTTGTTCAACTTAAAGAACAGATCCAGCAAGTTTATAACCGTTCATCTGCGGCCGCATAGCTAGAAAATAACTGTAAAAACAAAAAACATGAGTCATCCCGAATTTTGACTCAAAAAAAGGCTCAACCGCTTGGTTGGG
>JAHDEN010000327.1 GCA_020628815.1 Chloroflexota bacterium
GGGGGAGGTGGATTTACCCTCACCCCCAGCCCCTCTCCCATTGGGAGAGGGGAGCAGACCCATACATCTGTATAGTCACAATTATTCTATGTTTATTGGGTTGCTGATGATATCTGCTCGAACCTTCCGAAAATCTGTATTTATCGTTCCTATCTTGCTGTTGGCTCTTGCCCTTTCGGCCTGTGATTTGATGGCGGATCAAAATCCGCTGGAGCCTGTTGCACCAACGGCCGTTTTGCCAACACCGGTTGACACACCAGAGCCAGACGTCTTGGAACCTGTTAGCTCCGTTAACGATGAAGGGGGGGCACGGGAGACCGTCCCAACCATTACGATTTGGGTTTTGCCAGATCAAAGCATCGATGTGGAATCGCAAAAGGGGGCACTTTTTGCAAAGCAAATTTCTGACTTTGAAACGATCCATTCAGATTTGAATCTTGCGGTGGAGCAAAAAGCGATTATTGGTCAGGGAAGCATGTTAGATTATTTTTCATCAGCATCGGTGGTTGCTCCCAATATATTGCCCGATCTCGTCCTCATCCCACATGACATGCTGCCAAGATTTGTTGATGCAGGCCTTGTTGCACCCTTGGATGATCTAATCTCTGACTCTGATTTAGCGGACCTTTATCCGGTGGTTGATGAGCTAACTGTGTTTGACAATCAGCGGATGGCGTACCCCCACTCGCTGTCTGGACTAACCCATGCGGCTTATAACTCGGCCGTTTATTCCTCAACCCTTCCATCTCGCTTAGATCAGCTATTTGATCTACCACTCAAACCTTCATTTCCAGCAACCGAAAAAGAAGGGGCAGATCTTCTGTTTCAACTTTATCTAGATGAAGGGGGGCAGCTTTTTAATCAGGAAGGGGAGATCATGTTTGAATCTACCCCATTGCTGGTTGGGCTGCGCCGAATTCAAGCCTTGCGTAACAGTGACACCTTGGCCTTAAACTCAGGCGAGCTCGCCAATCATGATGAAATGTGGATCGACTACAAATCAGGCAATAGCAGCCTGATTTTGACGACGAGCGAACGCTTTTTAACCGAGTACCCCGAGACATCAAATTTAAGCTTTGGTCAGTTTCCCGGCAGCATTAACGGGCTAACCCCATTGGTTGATGGCTGGGTTTGGGCGGTTACAACCGCTGATCCTGTGCGCCAAGCTTTGGCCGTAGAATTGATCTCATGGTTGGCAAATGGGCCAAATATGGGTAGCTCGACCGCCCTTAGCCAACGTTTGCCCGCGCGTTCAAGCGCTTTTGATGCGTGGCCAGATCCAAATAATGACTACATTCTCTTTTTAGATGGAGAACTGAATCGGGCGGCCGAGCGGCCGGAATTGCTAGACGCAAAAATTAACAGCGTTTTACAAAGCGCCATGCAGACATTGTTTTCCGCTTCTAACCCTCAAGTTCCCCCCATTGCTGAAAGTGCTACAGCGGCCATAAACGATAATTGATCGCCTAAAGATCAGTATCGCGCGGCTGAGCCTCCGTCGCAGAAAAGGGCATAAAAGCCAAGGCCGTTCACTCTCTTTTTACGCTCATCCCGGCCTGTTTTGCCTCTAATAGGAGCTTTTTCCTCTATCAATCAACCCTGCCATTTGCTACCGTTTTCAAAACGTTTGGGAATCTTGGGCACCTTCTGCTCAAAACCAACCGTTTCCTATGCACTTGGGCGGGTAGTTTGTGGAACCAAACACATTAGTAGATTCAATTTGGATAATTTTTTGCGCGCTGCTTGTTTTTGTGATGCAAGCTGGTTTTTTATGTATTGAAGCTGGCTTAACTCGAAGTAAAAACAATATTAACGTCGCTGCCAAAAACTTGGTCGACTTTTTTACCGGAACATTGGTCTTCTTTTTTGTGGGCTATGGGGTGATGTATGGCCCTAGTTTTGGTGGATATGTTGGGACACCGGGAAATTTTCTGGTTGAAGATGATCTGTTTCAACATGCATTTTTCTTCTTCCAACTCATGTTTGCCACAACGGCGGTCACCATCATTTCAGGTGCTATTGCTGAAAGAGTTCGATTTAAATCCTATATCATCATCGCAATTGTTGTCTCGGCTATTATTTACCCTGTCTTTGGCCATTGGGTTTGGGCTGGACTAGAAACTGGGGAGACATTGGGCTGGCTCGGCCGGATGGGATTTAAGGATTTTGCCGGTGGAACAGTCGTCCACAGTATCGGTGGATGGGTCGCCTTGGCCTTACTGCTGATTATCGGCCCACGTATCGGTCGCTTCGATAAGAATGAAGACGGCTCTATACAAACTATTAATGGTTCGAATTTGCCTTTTGCATCACTTGGTGTCTTGCTTCTGCTCTTTGGCTGGTTCGGATTTAACGGTGGGAGCTTACTAACTCTAGATGCCCATGTGATGGAAGTAATCATCAACACCATTCTAGGGGGCTGTGGTGGCTTCATTGCAATTGTTTTAATCAGCTCCTTGCGAGAGGAGTATGTTTCTGTTTATAGCATTTTCAATGGCATTTTAGTTGGCCTTGTGGCTATTACACCCGGGGCAGATGTCGTCTCTCATCCGGCCGCGGTTGTCATCGGTGTTGTGGGTGGTGTTCTGATGCTTGGGTGCACCAATCTGTTGAACTACTATCAGATTGATGACGCGATTGGAGCTATTCCGGTTCATCTTGCCGGAGGTGTTTGGGGCACTCTGGCCGTTGCCTTATTCGGTGATTCAGAATTGCTTGCGACAGGTTTAAATTTTCAGAGCCAGCTCATGGTGCAATCTCTAGGCGTCGTGGTCGCTGCCTTTTGGGGATTTGTTCCATCTTATCTGGTGTTTTCATTAATCAATCGTCTTTTTCCAATGCGAGTCACGCCGGAGCAAGAGGAGATTGGTTTGAATGTTGCGGAGCATGATGCATCGACTGAACTTATCTCGTTTTTGAGTCTGCTTGATTATCAGGTGAATTCAGGGGACTTGTCGTTGCGTTCTCCGGTTGAACCATTTACCGAAGTTGGGCAGATTGCAAGCCGCTACAACGGAGTTATGGATCGGCTTGAAGATAAACA
>JAHDEN010000328.1 GCA_020628815.1 Chloroflexota bacterium
CTTCCCTGTTGACCAGATGCGGCCGGGGGACGTTTACATGACCAACGATCCGTGGTTGGCGGCCGGGCATCTCAACGACTTCTTTTTGGTGCAGCCGATTTTCTCCCGTAAAACGGTAGTTGGATACACCTCTTGCACGTCTCACTTGATCGATTTGGGCGGCCGGGGCATGGGGCCGGAAGGAAGCGACATTTATGACGAGGGGCTACTCATCCCACCATGCAAACTGGTGGACGAAGGAAAGGTCAATCAGCTTTTGCTCGAAATTGTGAAAGCCAATTCGCGTGAGCCGATTCAGAATGAAGGAGACACCTACGCTCTGATCGCCTGTTGTGAGGTTGGAGCCACTCGGGTTCTTGAAATGATGGCTGATTTCGGGATCAATAGCCTCGATGGGCTGGCTGAATACATCATCACCGCTAGCTATCAGGGAACGGTGGATACCATCGCCCAAATCCCGGCCGGGGTGTACAAAAACACCTTCATGGTCGATGGGTACAACAAAGAAATTACGGTTGAAGCGGCGCTCACCATCGAGCGGGACAAGATGGTTTTAGACCTGACCGGCACATCCCCCTGTTCCAAGATGGGGATCAACGTACCGCTAAACTACGCAACGGCGTATGCGGTTTTTGGTATCCGATGCTTGGTAGCCAGCGACATCCCCAACAATGCGGGATCCCTGGCCCCGTTTATCGTGACGGCGCCTGAAGGGTGTATTCTCAACGCACAGCATCCGGCCCCAGTGGCGATGCGGCACACAATTGGGCAGTTGATGCCTGATGTGGTGTTTGGTTGTTTGCATCAGGCGATGCCGGGGCAAGTACCGGCTGAAGGCGCATCATGCATGTACGATTTGCCTATGCGCAATGTGGTAGATCTCGGCCAAGACGGTGACATTACCCACTTCGCGGCCGAGCTGACCCACAACGGTGGCACAGGGGCACGGCCAAACAAAGATGGTTTGTCTGCCACCGCTTATCCGAGCGGGGTGTGGGGGTCTCAGGTAGAAATCACTGAAACCACAACGCCATTGATTATTTATCGGCGAGAGTTAAGAGAAAATTCCGGTGGCAAAGGGAAATATCAAGGGGGGCATGGACAGATTTTGGAGATCGAAAGCCTTGAGAATAAGCCGTTTATGCTCTTTTTGTCGGTTGAGCGGATGAAATATCCGGCCAGAGGCATGGCCGGTGGTGGGCCGGGCGCGCCGGGGAAAATCTGGTTTGCCAGCACGGGTAAGGAGCTACCGGGCAAGGGTGAGTTTGAAATCCCGGCCGGGGAGCGTTTGATTTTTGAAACGCCCGGCGGTGGCGGCTACGGCGATCCGGCCGAGTAAAAATCTTTAAAGCATTAATCCTTAATTGATTCCCTAATATTCATTTCAATAGCCTTGTTTTTCAAATCTGCAACTTTTAGATCTCTTTTATACGCTCGGACAATTTGATACATAAGAAAAACAAGACTTAGGACTAATATGATACCCATTTCAAGATTTAACTCTCCCGCCATTCCGATCTGAGGAATAATATAACCTAATGAAGCTGAAGATAATATTGACAGAAGCTGGTCAAACCATTGACCTTGCTGCAACTCCTGAATCTCATGCAATGGAATCATATAAATCTGTGGGGACTTATAATGTAGTTTACCTTGAAGATCTGAAGAGATACTTTGAGAATTAGGCGAGATCACATCTCCAGATTCGATTTGACCCAATACAACTGAAGAACCAGCAGAGTCTCCTTCAATTGTTTGTGAATATTTTGCAGTACGTTCAGTCATAAGCTCCCTAATCACCTATTTCGCTTTTAGGAAAGACTTCAAGTTTATGACTCTTTAGAAGCTCTGAATTAATAGAGAACTTAAGATAATATATTCCCGCTTGGTCGAATAAATGGCGAATAGGTGTGTTTACATTTACTACACCAAAAGAGATAGAACCGGAATAATCAAGATAGTTGACTACTTCTCCGTCGGGAAGTTCCATATCGATTTTTAATGAATAATCACCAGGTTTAATGTAGAAGTTTGCATAAGCATGAAAAGAGTACTCAGTTGGAAACTTCTCAAGATAAACCCTCTCAAAAATATTGATCAGTGAAAATATCTCATTAGAAGACTGAATAACCTTTTCGCAAATCAAAAATGCTTGAAGGTTAAAATCTTGAATCAAACTGTCTAAACGATTACTTGAACTAAAATCTTTATCCATGATTAACGATGCATCTCTTAACGAAAATTAAATTTGAATTTATTTACCAAGCAAATTATATGCGTCATGTTGAGTCTTCACCAGTAGCCTGCATTTGCAGAAATCCACTACACGCAAACATGCAGATCACTGAACAAATGAGATAGAGTGCAGAATATAATCTGTCGGCAATAGCCATTGGTTTCAAATACAAGGTTACATCGACGAAAGAACTCTCATAGCGAAAAAGAGAAACGAATAATTATTACCTAAAAAATGTGATTTCTAACAATAGCATGAACTTCAGGACTCTGATTGGCTAGAAATTTATCTTGAGTTGCTTCTGGGAGCTGGCGAAAAAGCTCTCGGCCGAGATAGGTTGCACCAAAGTGTGAAAGCATATCGAACCAGACCTGTTGCAACTGCTCCGCTTGAGCGAACGACGGCATCCAGATCAACATCAATTGAAACCTCATCGGCATATCGGCCCAGCGTTCAGCCGTGGTTGGCAAGCGGCTGGCCAGCCATTTTTCCGGTTCATCCCCATCTAGCTCAATTTTTTCTGCACACTTTTCTCTGTAATCTTTAATCTGATTTTTGATCCAATACCAAGAAAAAAGCCTTTCTGACTGCTCCAAGCAGGCGATTCCCTCAGCTAATCGATCTTGATAGATTAACGCAAAACCTAGCTCGATCCATGCTTGGTAGCTGTCTGGGTTCTGAATCACATGGAGTGCGGAGATGGGCTCAGCCTCGGCCGCAAAACCATTCTTAGACATGGTTGCAATGACGAGGGCTCGTCTTTGGTTCTCGATCTTTGGTTCTGATATTTGATATGGGCAAAT
>JAHDEN010000329.1 GCA_020628815.1 Chloroflexota bacterium
AAACACCGTCAGCCCCAGCATCCCATAAATAATCGACGGGACACCGGCCAAGTTGCTGATATTGGTCTGAATAATTTTGTTATACCACTTGGTCGTATCCGCATATTCTTCCATGTAGATGGCAGCCCCAACCCCAACCGGGAAAGAGAACAAAAACGTCGTGGCGACAACCATCACCGTTCCCCAAATTGCGGTACGCACACCGGCCAGCTCAGCCTCACTACTCTGCGGGTTAGTCAAAAAGTCAGGATTTAACCACGACTTAAACTCCACAACCGCATCGGGGTATTTCCGGCTAGCTTCAACCATAATTTGCTCGCGGTTGAAAATAGAATCATACAGGGGCCACGTTTGCTGAATTTGTGGCACAATAATGTCTTGCTCGATCACATCAAACAAATTGTCCCGATCACGGGCCGGTAGCGAACAGCCGGTCGGTGGCTCGGCCGACGCGCACGCCGCCGTAAATGCATCTTCACTGTCAAAGACAAAGCGATCGCCCGCAAAGCGCTGGTCCCGCTCTAGCGCACGCCCTCGGCCGCGCCCCAAGTTATCCTCAAGAATTTCAATATAGGCTTGCTGCGACAAATTCTCAAGCCCGATAGAGCTAAAAATTCGTGTGCTTAAAAAGTCTAACGACCCACTCCCTTGCCCCGGCACAGAGCGTACAATCGGCAGCGCAGGGTACGTTGGGTCGATCTCGTCCCAAAAGTTCATGGTTGTAAAAATTTGGGTTAGCTCATTCCAGCTTACACTCTCTAAAAAGGTTAAGGATGGGTTGCTCACAATGGCTAAGGCATCTTGCCCCACAACAATTTCTACCGGATTCACCCGTTTGCGCTGACAGTCAGACGCCTCATCCACCGTCATCGGCCGACTGGCGTTTAGCACCTGAATCTCACCCGCACAGAAAGCGGCGATCCCGGCCGTAGAGCCGATCTGCTCGATCCCCACATCCCCGCCAAATCCGGCCCGCCGAAAATCAAGCAGCATTTGCCGCGACAGCGGATACAAACTAGAGCTACCAGACAGGGCCAAATCGCCTGACAATGAATCGATCGATTTGGGGCTACCAGCCAGCGCATCAACCAGTTCGATTTGGTCAGCCATTAAGCCAGCATCGGCCGGAAAATACCCCATCTCACCCGCAGCCCCACTGCCGTTTTCGAGGTAAAAACGGAAATAACCAGCCACGGCCGGTTCGCTTTGCAGGGTATCAAGCGCAGTGTAGATGTAGAGCGGCCGAGCAAACGGATAGCTGCCATCCGCTACAGTTTCGGCCGTGGGGAACACCCCATCGACCGCAATCAGGCGCAAGTCATCCAAATTGGCCTGATAATGGGCATGGCCCACAAAGCCGATGGCTGACTCATTTTCTATGATGCCGTTTGTCAGTTCGCTATGGTCTGCGCTCGCCAGCGTATTTGGCATCGTCACCATCTGGCTTTCTTGATGGCTGATCACCAATGTGCTAGGGGCCACTTCATTCTCAAACGCAACCAGCCCAAACGCATCGTTGATGATGTTGAGCATCAGCACAATCAGCACCAAAATCGCCACAAAAAGGGACATCAAAAAGACACCGCGCCAGATGCTCCCGCTCCGTTTGCGATAGTCGATAAATTTTTGCAGCTCGTCGTCTACAGGGTAAAGGTTCTCGAAGTTATCCATTAATCGTATACCTCGCGGAAGCGTTCTACAATGCGCCGACTGACGATGTTAAGTGTCAGGGTGATCAGGAACAAGACCAATCCAATCGCAAAAATCGAGTTGTAGTCAATTGAGTTATAGCTTAAGTCTCCCCCAGAAATACGCACAATGTGACCCGTCATCGTTTCGGCCGATTGCAGCGGATTAAAGGGTGTTTCGCCATAATTTGTAAAGACTTGCCCCCAGTCAAAGTTGCGGGGTCCGGCTCCAGCGGCAACCGCCACAACCATTGTCTCCCCAATCGCCCGTGAGATGGCGACCACAAAAGCGGCCGTCACACCGGACAGAGCGGCCGGTAACACAACGCGCAAGGCGGTCTCCAGCTTGGTCGCACCCAATCCATACGATGCGTTGCGCAAGCTTTGAGGCACCGCGTGCAGCGCATCCTCGCTCATCGAACTAACCAGTGGAACAATCAGGATACCCACCACAATCCCGGCCGAGAGCGTGTTAAAGACCTGAATGTTGTCCCCAAAAAACGCCCGTTCTAAAAACGGGGTCATAAACGTTAAGGCAAAATAGCCGTAAACCACAGTTGGGATTCCGGCTAAAACTTCAAGTATCGGTTTAACAATGCTGCGGGTGCGTGTGGATGCGTATTCGCTCAAGTAAATTGCGCTCGCCAAACCTAGCGGCAGCGCAACGATCATCGAAATGAAGCTAATCATCAGCGTAGACAAGATCAGGGGCCACATGCCAAACTGCTGCAAACGGGGTTGCCAGCGTGAGCCGGTAAAGACTTCACGGAACGGAACCCGCACAGATTTTTCAATCTCTTCATCGGCCGTGTGACTACCCACTTCAGTTCCCTGAATGCCCCGTTCAACGGTCAGTGATAACCCATCAACGGCTAAAATTTCCATCAGCTCATCGTCAACACGCACAATTTGCCCCACAACGAGCGTTGAGCCAGATGCTGTAGTTTCAAACGTCGTTTCGGCCGGGCCGATATCGGTTGCGATTGATTTGTTGGTGATTTCAAAGACTTCCCGGGTGAAAAAGCTAATCGATTCATTCAGCAGAATGATCACAATGCCAATCGTTGTAAAAACCGACAAAATACCGCAAGCAACTAATGCCCACTGGATTAGGGTTTCATTCCATTTTGGCTTTTTTCTCAGGCTCAGTGCAACATCTTCCGTCCCGTCGATGTCGTTTATGGGGGAACTGATCATTATTTCTCCAGCCATTTTTCCTCTAACAAAACAGGCGGCCGATTAACACAATCGTCCTGAATAAAGATTAGATTTATGACTTTATATAATTTAGAAATGTGAGATTTGGGATACTTCTGAAACATTATTTTACCCGTTTTAA
>JAHDEN010000119.1 GCA_020628815.1 Chloroflexota bacterium
TTTTCCCAAGCGGCGAACATGGTTAACGTACGAAATTGTATTCGTGACGGGGATAGCATCGGTGCCCCAAGTGTCATTTGTGTCATGCATTCAGCGTGCTTCAAGCCGGTAACTGTCCGGCCGTCTGGTTGTGCCAGCTGAGCTTTGAACGCAGTGATTGGGCGAACATTTGCCAAATGAAATGTAAAAACTGTCATTATTAAACAACCTCCTGAAAGTTGTACGGCGTTTTCTCCATAGGTAATCAATTCCATTGTCGTATCGGTGGAGGTTTGATTACAGTGCTGAAAGTAACTGTGCCAAATTACGAAGGTCATTCGATTCAGATATTTTGCATTATGATTTTGAAGGCTTGCCCAAGTCGTATAACCGTTACCGCTAATAAGCTGTTGAATAAACTGGTGATTCGAAACGCTCTAAAAGAAAAAGATATTTCCTGTTCCAGAATTTGCCCATAGCGGTTAGAATAGAGGCTCCCTACGCATTCAACAGTTAAAAAATTAAAATTTTCAGGCACGGGACCCTTTCCCAGCCTTTTTGCATGCCAACGCAGACAGGGATGTCTGTGCTACAAGTTGCTTTTGGTGGCGCAATTACCGCCAATCCAAAATCGACAATCGTGAATCAACTCATGTTATCAATTAACGAACTTAATGTTTCCTTTGGGGAACGGACATTATTTAAAGATGTCAATCTAAAATTTTTACCCGGCAACTGCTATGGGGTAATCGGAGCGAATGGTGCCGGTAAATCAACTTTCTTGAAAGTGATTTCAGGTGAATTTGAGTCAACCAGCGGCACAATCACCATGGGGAAAGACGAGCGTTTAGCCATGCTGAGCCAGGATCAATTTGCGTATGACGAGCATACGGTACTTGATACGGTCATGATGGGGCATAGCGAGCTGTTCGCTATCATGAAAGAGCGTGAAGCACTATATGCTAAACCTGATTTCTCTGAAGAAGATGGGATGCGTTCGGCCGAACTCGAAGAAAAAATGGCAGACATGAACGGCTACGAAGCAGAATCAGATGCGGCCGTGATGCTGGCCAATCTCGGTATCCCAGAAGAGTTCCACTGGACCCTGATGGGAGACATGGAAGCGGGACAAAAAGTTCGGGTGCTTTTGGCGCAAGCCCTGTTTGGTAATCCCGACATCCTGCTACTGGACGAGCCGACCAACCAATTGGATCTAGGGACCATTCGCTGGCTTGAAGATTTCTTAGCCAACTTCCCAAATACCGTCATTGTCGTTTCCCATGACCGCTACTTTTTAAACAACGTTTCAACCCACATCGTTGATATCGACTTTGGGCAGATTCGGATGTACGTGGGCAACTATGATTTCTGGTATCAAGCCAGCCAATTGGCGCAACAGCAGCGTAAAAACGCCAAGTTGCGGGCTGATGATCGGATTAAAGAGCTTGAAAACTTTATCCGCCGGTTCAGCGCCAACGCCTCAAAATCTAAACAGGCGACTGCGCGTAAAAATATGATCGACAAGCTCAAGATTGATGAGCTGCCCCAGTCGAGCCGCCGCTTCCCTTATGTCGATTTCCGGCCGGAGCGCCCTGCAGGCAAAATGATCCTTGAGATTGAAGATTTAAATGCCACCGTTGACGGAGAGCATCTGCTCAAAGATTTTAAGCTCAATGTAAATCAAGGTGACAAAATCGCCTTCATCGGGCCAAACGACGTGGTAAAAACCACCTTGTTTGAAATTTTGTCAGGTCAACGTGAGCCGGACAGTGGCAAATTTATGTGGGGAACCACCATTACCCCATCAAGCTTTCCTAAAGAAAATAGTGAATGGTTTAGCGAGGATATCAACTTAGTTGAATGGCTTCGTCAATATTCAGACGATGATAGCGAAAGTTATATTCGGAGCTTTTTGGGCCGCATGTTGTTTTCAGGCGACGAAGTATTTAAATCAGCCACCGTTTTGTCTGGAGGCGAGAAAGTGCGCTGTATGCTCAGCCGCATGATGCTCTCTGGGGCCAATGCACTGGTCATGGATGAACCAACCAATCACCTTGATCTTGAAGCGATCACGGCCTTGAATGATGGTTTGATCAACTTTGAAGGGGCGTTGCTCTTCACCTCGCACGACTTCCAATTTATTGATACGATTGCGAACCGCATTGTTGAAATCGCCCCTGGTGGTGTGATCGACCGCAGCTTGCCACTCAACGAATATTTGAAAGATGAGCGGGTCTTGGCATTGCGGGAAGAGTACTATAACGGCGTAAAAATGATTAATATATAGCGGGTCTGCGAGTAGCAAGTGGCGGGTTTTAGTCCGCTCACAACCCGCCACTCGCCACCCGCCCCTCGAAACATGGGACTAAAAATTCACCAATTAGCGCTTGGCGCTTACGACAACTTGATCTGTGTGTTGGCCGATGATGCCACAAAAGAAGCTGTAATTATCGATCCAGCATGGGACGTGCCTGCGTTACTTCAGATAATTGAAGACAATGGCTATGACCTTATCGGCATCTGGCTGACCCATGCACATGGAGATCATGTGGAAGGAGTTGAAGCGGTGATTGAGGAATATCCAACCGTTGAAATCTGGGCTTCACCCAACACGCTCGACTCTTTTAACCCCAATTATCCGACATCTGATATCGAAGATGAGATGGAGTTGGGCGACCTGACGTTTGAAGTGTTCCATACACCAGGTCACTCACCCGGCGGCGTTTGCTTTAAACATGGGGATCATATGATTGTGGGGGACACGCTGTTTGTAGACGGCTGCGGCCGATGCGACCTGCCCCAAAGCGATGTGAATGCAATGTATGATTCGATTCATGGTGTGCTGATGAAATTGCCCGATTCAACCATAATCTACCCCGGCCACAACTATGGTCCAACCACAACTGACACCATCGGCAATCAGAAAAAGACCAACCGATTTATGCTAGCGGCCAGCCGTGAGGCCTTTATCAAAGAGAGAATGGGTTGAGACAAAAAAAGGGAAAGGCTCAAGAGAAGAGGGGTAAGGGGAAAAACGATCGTGGGAATCAAAAACCCGGTCAAAAACAGCCTAGCCAAAAACCAAAAGGGGAGAAGCGCAAAGATAAAAAGAAACCACCAGTGGGTGACGTTTTAACGAGACGGAACACAGTGCTGGAGTCTTTAAGAGCCAATCGACGAAAATTTAAGACGCTCTATTTGGCGGCCGATATGTCTGACAAACAGGCGAAGCCGCTGCTGCATGCGGCCCGCAAGGCCAGTGTCAACGTGGAGCGTGTCGATAAAAACCGGCTGGGCAACCTGGCCGGTGCCGGAGACCATCAGGGGGTTGTGCTTGGGATCGGGGATTATCCCTATTGTGATGTTGAAGATATTTTGGAGCATGCTCAAGCCATCGGCGAAAAGCCGCTGATTTTGGTGATGGATTTGGTGCAGGGAACTTATAACGTGGGAACGCTGCTCCGCACGGCCGAAATCGTGGGGGTTCACGGGGTTGTTTTACAAGACCGCCGCTCCCCCGATATCTCTCCATTGATTGTGCAGCACTCGCAAGGGGCGGCCGAGCATTTGCGCATCGCTAAAGTGACCAACCTGGTTAAAGCGCTTGAAACGATTAAAGCGGCCGATGTGTGGGTTGCAGGGCTTGATTTTGGCGAGGATGCGCAAAAACTGGGCCGCATTGATCTGGATCGGCCTTTGGCGATTATTGTCGGGCACGAAGGTGAGGGAATGCGCCGCTTGGTGAGAGATACCTGCGACATTGTGCTGGAGATCCCACAGCGCGGACACGTTGAATCATTAAATGCGGCCGTGGCTGGATCGGTCGTGCTTTATTCTGCTTGGCAGGCTCGTGGATTTTAGTTTTAATCTTTGACAGGGCATTAACATGAAAGATGGGAAATTGAGGATTTGGGCATTTGGCGATGCCCATGTCGGTACTGACATCAAACACGGCCGTACCAGCTTGGCAGATGCCATCACTCAGTCCGAACAAGGTTCAGGAGACGCCCCTCCATTTGAATGGGACTTTGCCATCGACATTGGGGATATGTCTGGTGGGCACGATGTGCCGGACGATGCTGAGGGGGAAGAAGTTGTCCAGCAATTAGGCGCATTGCAACAGCACAAACGAGAATCGATTTACAGCATTTGCGGTAACCATGATCGGAGCGGCTTAGATGAGCCAGATGCTTGGTGGTGGCAGAAATGGGTTGATCCATTAGGTAAGTTTCCGCAATTCTCAAAAGTTGATCAGTCTCAGCGACCGTATGAAATTGCAGGCACGTGGGAACGATATTCATTCCGTGTCGGGAATCTTTTGTTTTTGATGATGAGTGACCGGAATGAACCGAGCCAAACGATCGGCCGGGGGACGCTCGGTGGAAATCCAGGTGGTGTGGTGAGCGCGGAAACCTTTGACTGGTGGAAGGATATGGTCGCTAGTCATCCGAATGACATTATTGTGTCTGCCCATCACTACATGCTCAAAAACACTACGGTGGCCTCAGGCGACTGGGAAGGGATGCGTAAAGACGAAAACGGGAGCTGGCGCACCCACTATCACGGTTATTATCCAGAAGGGACACCGCACGGTGCATCCTATTTGTATTGGGTTGGCGGGAAAGAGGATTCAGCTTCTTTTGAAGGCTATTTTGCGGACAACCCGGCCGCGACTGCGCTTTGGTTGGGTGGACACACGCATACTAATCCTGACGACACGTATGGTGGCCGATCACACATCGAACAAAAATGGGGCACTTGGTTTTTGAACGTGGGGGCGTTGACACGCTGGCACGTCAAACGGACTGTGGTGCCACTGAGCCGCCGCTTAACGTTTGAACAGGGGAGCAACGAAGTTTTGGTTGAATGCTACTTGCACACAGATCAATATGCTCCGATGGGGTGGTACAAACCGGCTGAGCGGCGGTTAACGCTGGCCAAACCCTTTTCCATCCGTTAGCCTGGGAGCTAACTCCTCGGTTAAAATAGGAAGCCGATAGACAATAATATCTGTGTGATAGGATTTATGGAGAAGAGGAATATGTGGGAAATACTACGCAGGCTGATTTTTGGGGCAGGGCTAATCACGCTATTTTTGATTGGTTTGATGGTTCATTCTAATGTGCAAGCTCAGGATGATGGCGTTTTAAGGGTCGGGATCAACCCTGTCGAGCCGTTTGTCTTTTTAGATGGCCCTGTGCCGAGCGGGTTTAGTGTCGATTTATGGGACGCCGTCGCCAACGAAGCTGAAATTGAATATGAGTTTGTAGAGCTAGAAAATGTCTCTGCTCTGCTTGAAGCGGTTGAAACCGGCGCGGTTGATCTGGGGATCGGAGCGACCAGTATTCGAGCATCTCGCGAAGAAGTGGTCGATTTTTCGCTTCCGTTTTTTGCGGCCGGACTACAAATCATGACGGCACCCGAGGTTGATCAGGGTGCTCTGGCCGCGTTTAGATCGATTTTTACCCCAAACTTGCTCCGGTTTTTTATGGCAACCTTAGCCACACTGTTATTGATCGCTCATATCGCTTGGCTGCTTGAGCGAGACGAAAACGAAGATTTTCAAGGCGGCTATTTGCGCGGTATTTGGGGTGCTTTTTACTGGACCATTGTGACCGCCTCGACGGTAGGATATGGGGACACGGTGTTGAAAGACAGCCGGGGCAGACTGCTGGCGGTTGTTTGGATGTTGCTCAGCTTGTTCTTGGTCTCGTATTTTACGGCGACTGTGACGAGCAGTTTGACCGTCGGCCGGCTTGAATCTGGCATTGCAGGCCCTCAAGATCTGCGCAGCCACCAAGTAATTACGCTTCCGGGCACAACCTCGGCCGCGTATCTGACAGAGCGGGGTATTCCACATTCAACCGTTGAAGATGTAGAGGCCGGTTTGCAGGCATTGCAAAGTGGCTCGGCCGATGCGTTGGTGTACGATGCACCGGTTTTACAGTATTTTTCAAATCTGTCTGTAGCTGGAGATGTGCAACTGGTGCCAACAATCTTCCAAAATGAAAACTACGGGATCGTATTACCGCAGGGGAGCGCGCTAACGGAAGATATTAATCAAGCACTATTGCGCGTGCAGGAAAACGGAGTCTATGATCAGCTCACACTGAACTGGTTCGGCCGTTGATTTTATCTAACTCACCTTACGCACTTTCCCGACAAAGACCAGTCAGGTTTTTACAAACGACTGAGCTAAAAACCAGAGAGAATCGGAAACCTGACTGGTCTCTAGCACGTAACATCAGCTATCTAAGTATTTTTAAATTTTTATTGCCTAATCGGTATAACTCAGAGGCCTAGAAGCCGCTGGGGCTTGGTTTAAAATCACTTTGAGGAAATCGTATGTCGAGAAAAATAAAGTTATTGCTGGGAGTGATTGCAATTGCCCTTCTATCCGCCTGTACAACCCCGCCTGATCCAATCCCCGATACACTGGAGAATGCCTCGGCCGAGGCTGAGATCGAACCGGAACCAACCAACACGCTGTCACCGCCCACAGAGGTTCCCGTTGCAGGTGATGTGTGTGGTGTGGCGGGGCAGCAGCAAAAAATTCAAGAGGCGTTTGCCGATTTCCAGGCGCAAGACGATGCTCTGCTTGATTTAAACAGCTGGGTCAATGGAATCACGGCTCAGATTTCGGCCGAGTGTAACGGGGATCTGTTTGAGCTGTCTGATCCGGCCGAGCTGGCTGACCTGCTCGCCAAACTTTACGATGGTGGCTATGTGATCTATGTGCGACACACCCACACAGACCGCAGTCGGGGAGATACAGATGTCTCTTTGGGCAGTTGCGAGACCCAGAGAATCTTGAGCGAACGGGGCCGAGATGAAGCGTTGATGATTCGCAACGCCTATGACCAACTTGACCTTCCCATCGGTCAAATCATTAGCACGCAATATTGCCGCACGCTTGAAACTGCCATTTTGGCATTTGATGTCCCATTTGTTGTCTCACGCACCGATCTTACCGAGAGTTTGCCAGAGGTTTTAGCCACGGCGCCTGAGCCGGGAACCAATACGATTATCGTGGCTCATATCGGTACTTTGCGCCAAACGCGTGATCTAGATGATACATTTGACGAGGGAGATTCACTCGTTTACCGGCCGACAGGGAACGGAGAATATGAATTTGTTGGCCGGATAGGTCTGTACGATTGGCCGGTGATGGCAAGCTTGAAATAAAGACCTCTGCATTAGATTTTTAGTATGGGGAATTGGTGATTTTCTCGGTTCAGGTTTTAATTCAAACCTAAATCTATTTGTAAAGGAAACGATCTTTTGGCCGAAGCTAAAGAAGAAGACGCACTCGATTTTAAAAAACTTGTCCCCGTGCTGGTTGTTGTATTGGTAGACGTGTTGGGGCTCACCATTTTGATCCCGGTTCTGCCCTATTACGCAATCGCTTTTGGTGCGGATGCACTCACCATCGGGTTACTTGGTTCCGCCTATCCAGCCATGCAGTTTATCTTTGCTCCGATCTTGGGCGGCTTGTCTGATCGTATCGGCCGTAAACCGGTGTTGGCCACGGCCCAAATGGGGACATTCTGTAGCTTGCTGATTCTGGGATTTTCGGGTGCACTTTGGGTCGTCTTTCTCTCACGAATTTTAGATGGAATAACTGGGGCAAACTTATCAACGGCTCAATCGGTCATTACAGACAGCACGACAAAAGAAAATCGAGCACGGGGCTTGGGATTAATCGGGGCGACCTTTGGGATCGGCTTTGTGATTGGGCCCGCTTTAAGCGGCTTGGCTCTGTGGCTGAGCGGCAATAACTATAGCGCCCCGGCGTTTTTAGCCGCTGGTTTTGCGTTTGTTAGCGTTATCCTGACAACGTTTGTGCTTGAAGAAACCCATCCCCCTGAAAAACGTGGCACAGCGGAAAAGGCAGAACGTGGCTTGAACTTCGGCCGGATGAAAGAGTACATGTTGCACCCAACCTTGGGCATCATCTTTTTATTCGTCTTTCTAAATCAGGTCATCTTTGGCTCATTTCAACTAACCTTTGCTCCGTTTACCCTGACCAAATTAGGGCTAAACAGCTTGGGCAACGTCATCTTTTTTAGCGCCTTTGGCATTATCTCAGCCATTATGCAGGGTGGATTAGCAGGCCCACTCAACAAACGGTTTGGTGAACAAAAGCTCGTTTATGCTGGACTATTTATTTTCGGGCTCGGCTTTTTCTTAACCGGATTCACCCCCTCGCAGCCGGTGACATGGTACTCGCGTGATGCGCTGGTTAGCGAGTTGGCGCAAGGTGCCGCCACGACCACGCCAGAAGCGTTAGAAGAACAGCTCCAGCTATTGCCTGAAGAAGGTGTGGAGCAAGGCAATGGGGGTTTGGCCTACATGCTGTTTACGATGCTGTTGGTCCCTATCGGATTTGGTACGCTTAGCCCCAATATCAGCAGCTTGCTAACCAAACGGGCTGACCCCGCTAAGATCGGCGAGGTGTTGGGGGTTGCGGCCGCGTTTACCGCATTGGGCTCCGTATTTGGCCCGCTGGTTGGCGGGGCTATTTTTGAGGGGATCGGGCCAAACTGGGTCTTTTTGATCGGGGGAATTGCTGCGTTTTTCTTATTGGCCCTAATGTGGTTTCGCTTGAAAACGGTTGATTAAAAACGCGTTTACCCCATAGTTAATTCTTTAATTGTTTCTACCAGCTCGCTATTAATTTGCCGTGGATCTTGCGACAACCGGTTTTCAAAACGACGTTGTCCCGGCATCCGTATCCCGTCCATTTTTTCTAACTTAGTCAAAAACCCCTCGCTGTGCTCGCCCCAGTCGGTGCCTGCTAACACTTTAGGGGATAGGGCCAATATGAACTCCCCCCCTCTGGCAGGTCCACCATCTTTGTTGTCCGCCTCGGCCGCCTCATAGCTAAAATAATCCCCAACCAAACCGGCCGCTAATAGCTCAATCATTGTCGCAATCGCAGACCCCTTGTAGCCACCAAACGGCAAAATCACCCCGCCTTGATGAATCTTTTTCGCATCGGTCGTCGGGTTTCCGTCAGCGTCTAATCCGATGCCCAACGGTAATTCATGCCCATCACGGGCCGCCACCCCAATATCACCCCGCGCTTTGGCCGCTGTGGCCATATCAAACACATACGGGTTTTTGCCCGGCCGGGGATAGGCAAATGAGATTGGATTGGTGCTGAAAAATGCCTTTTTAGCGCCAAACGGGGCCACCATCGGAGTGTGGACGGTACATGCCAAGCCCACCAATCCTTTAACCGCTAACGCTTCGACCTCTGGCCAAAGGGCCGCAAAATGGAAACTGTTGCGGATGGTAAGCACCGCAACGCCAAATTGTTCGGCTGCTTCTGCCAATAACGGCGTCCCCACTTCGATGGCAAGCGGGGCAAAGCCGTTGTCCCCGTCTAGCCGAATAGCGGCCGGAGTTAGCGGCTCCGGTTTGGGAACCGCGTGGCCGTTGACTTTGCCGCTCCGCAGCGACTTAATGTATCCCGGCAGTCTAAACAGCCCGTGTGATTCGGAGCCATCACGCTCGGCCGTACTAATCGTGCGTGCGGCCGCTTCTGCATTTTCTAAGTTACAGCCGTTGCTGAGCAGACATTGCTTGGCTAGATCAAAAATTTCTTGAACGGTTAAAGGGGTGGTTGACATTGATTCTCCTGAGCCGTACGGGTCGACGCCATCGGTGTGAGCATTGTGATCTTAGATCCAACTTGCATTCCGATGGCGTCGACCCCTACACGTTAAAATTCACTAATTTGATAGGTCGCTTTTTCTAGCCATTCCGGCCGGACTGTAATTCCCCAACCCGGCCCTTCTGGGATTTGAACTTTGCCATCTTTGGCAACCGGCAACTGGTCATAGATGTCGTATTGCCAAGGGTAATAGTCCTCTTCTTCAATCGAAAATTCAACATACGGCCCGGCGTTTTCAATCGCCCCTAGCATGTGTAGGCTAAAAATAGTGACCAAGCCCCAATTGGCCGAGTGAGGCGTGCAGGGAAGTCCGGCCGCTTTTGCCATGTTGGCCACACGCAACGCTCGGGTTAGCCCGCCCACATACAAAATATCCGGCTGCAAAATATCAAATGCGGGGATGGCGGCTATCCTGCGCCAGTTAGACAGGTTGCAGTCCTGCTCGCCACCGGCTACCTGGATCGGCAAATCTTTAAGTGCGGCCGTGACCTGCGCCCCTTGCTCAAAATCCCAGTAAGGACATGGCTCTTCAAAATGGGCGATACCGTGATCGTTCAGCCAGCGGCCGACCTCGATCGCCTTTTCGGGCGTGTAGCCCAAGTTGGCATCAACCATTAAGGTGATGTCATCCCCCATGGCGCTCCGCATCGCGGGGACAATTTCTTCTGTGCGGCCGGGCCATTCGTCTACGTTATGCCCCACCTCGCTAGCGATCCTGAACTTAAACGCCGTGTACCCAAACTCGTCCCGCAACCGGACCAATCGTTCAACTTCATCTTTAATCGTAATTTCTGATCGTTTCATGCTCGAGGCATAAACCGGAAACGGCCGGGAGATTCCTCCCAGCAGTTCGCACACGCTTTTACCTGCCAGTTTGCCGTGCAAATCCCACAGCGCCGTATCTAATCCCCCCAATGCCCGACGAACATATGAACCGGGAAATTTGAACTCTTTTTCTGTTACCCTGTCACTGAGCGCTTCAAGGTCGGCCCGGTCGTTCACATCTTGCCCCAAAGCCCATTGGGCCACCTGCCGATGCATGACGAGAGCCGAAATGTCTGAGTTATACGTAGAGATTTGTCCCCAGCCTTCGTGGCCGGTGTCAGTTTTGACCCTTGTAATACTGACGTTTTCCGTAGAAAATGTTTCTATTGATTGCAATCGCATAATTTTAATTCGTGCTTGGTGAACCAATTACCAACACGCCAACCTGTATGAGAAGATTCGGAAGATTTGGTCGAAGAGTTATTGAGCCACCTTGGGGACCAAAAGATCAACAAAACCAAGATGGTGGAAACGGTGCTTATATCGGGATCGGTGCTGTTGTTTTGGGCGCTATGGTGATTGGCATTTTGGCTGATAACAACGTGGCTGGCCTTGGAAACGGTTGGCTTGTAATCGGTGTCATCGGCATGTTCTTGTTCTTGGTCCCCTATGGTATCTTCCTTTTGTGGTTCTCAAAAGTAGAAGGGGATGATTTGCGTGAGGTTGATCTGAAGGTGCTGACGGCCGAGCAAGGATCACTCTATTTACGAAGCGATGAGACGCTACAACAAAATCTGCTTAAGAATTCGGCCGGAGTGAAAACTGACACATGGGATGTAAGCCACATTGTGGAGCGTGAGCATACGAACGGCCGGTCATGGGTGTTTGATAATGATGGCAATTTGGGAGAAACAGCCATTTTGGTTCACTTTGCCCATCAAACATTTCCAGACATGCTGATTGCTTACGGTTTGAAGCCGCTTGAAACCACACTGCGCAAATCAGACATTGCAAACCGCAGGGTTTTAAACGGACAGTTGCACGATGAACGGCTCAGGCTTGGGTATCGGCAGGTGACAACTTTCGTTCGTAAAATGGATGATAAACAGATCATGGTCTATGGGCGGCCGAATGAAAACACCCTTGTGCAAAAATGGGTCGATGCAAACCCTAGTCTTACCCAAATCACCAACATGCGAGAGTTTCATAACCTCGCTATTTCAGGGTCATATGCCTTGCTCCAGTTCGAGAAAGAGCTTGTGGCTGATAAAGAGATGTTTAACACGCTTGAGATGCGGGTTAAACAGCTGCTAGAACTGGGTGGCGGCACGTATGAGAAGGGGCCAGATAAAGCGGCCGATGAAATTCAAAAGCTAAAAGATAGCGAAAAAGGGAGTTAAATACGGGTCATACCTGTGTCCTAATTCCATCTCTTAAATCCTAATCCTACAGTGGCCTAAAGGCGGCAACCGAAACCTGTTTTCTACGTATATATTTATGGAGTCTATATTTTGGTTTGGTGTGGTTTATGTCCATGCTTTGCTGAACGGGGCGAGTTCAGAGCTGGCAGGAGTTGTGAGATGTTTGCATTTTTACCACTGGCCTTATTTGTGGGGGTCATGGTTATGATAATCGGGAGTTATGTCTTAGCTTCATTTCAACGATTAGAAAAAACTGAGATGCGTTTGCTGGATTTGCAAATTTTAGCAGATGAAAATGGGGCGAGATTTGAGCGCTTTCCGCAGGGGTTTGCCACTATTTTGCGTACGCAACATTTAGGGTTGGGTTGGAAAGATATTGAGACAAAAAATGTGATGCGGTTTGAACGGCCGGAAAGCACTCAATATCTGTTTGATCATCGGTTGTTTCAGCCAAACTCTACGACCCGTTCCGGTAGCTACACCGGTTTGTTGATCGAATTTCATACTCAAACATTCCCAACATTTAAAATCACGCAGAAAGATTTTCTGAGCTGGGTGAATTACAGCTACATCCAGCCAGAGCGGCTGCCTAGAGATTTTCCTAAATCACTAACCGTGATAGCACACGAAGATCAGAAATCAGACGCAGTCAAAATCTTGCGCGCTAATCCGGCTCTGAACCAGCTTCTTTTAGACTCAAGGTTTACCAAAGTGTTTTTCCGGGATCAATATGTGGCGATCTATTTTGATGGCTTATACGCCACCGATTCTGATAACTTTAACAAGCTTTTACGCAAGCTGAGAACCTTGACATTACTGCAAGGGGAAGCCGGATGGTCTGGTATATCACGCCCACCGGCCGATGATGTTGAATTTAGCATCAGGATGCTTAAGGCCGAAGCTGGCTAACATTCGCTTACTGTGCAGGCTCCATTGCGGGTTTTCCATATTCAACAGTAGAATCGGTTGGAAATCTGATTTGGAGAAAAAGATGAGCACAAACGTTGAACGGATAGAGATCGCCCCTGGATATTCAATATCTCGGGTATTAACCGGGCTGTGGCAAATTGCGGATATGGAGCGACACGGGCAAACGCTTGACCCCATCGCCACAGCACCTGCTATGCAGCCTTACTTCGATGCAGGGTTAACAACGTTTGATATGGCCGACCACTATGGCTCGGCCGAAATTATCGCCGGGACCTTCCGGCAAACATTGCCTGATCCCAACACCGCCCAAACATTTACCAAATGGGTACCCAAGCCAGGTCCTGTCACACGGGATGAGGTGCGCGCGGCCGTGCAAACCTCCTTAGACCGGATGCAGATGGAAGCCTTAGACTTGCTTCAATTTCATTGCTGGACTTACGCAGATCCGGTTTGGCTTGATTGCCTGTTTTGGCTGCAAGAGCTAAAAGAAGAAGGGATGATCAAAAACTTGGGGCTGACCAATGTCGATACGGCCCATCTGCGCATGGCGTTGACCAGCGGTGTTGAGCTTGTTACCAACCAAGTCTGTTATTCGATGTTGGACCAACGGGCGCGCGGCGCGATGACTGAGCTATGTGATGAGTTTGGGGTGAAACTGTTGGCTTTTGGGACGCTGGCAGGTGGTTTTTTAACAGACAAATGGTTGGGTAAGCCGGAGCCAGATTGGGACAACTTAGAAACATGGTCCCAAATGAAATACGGCCGGTATATTCGGGAAGCTGGTGGATGGGAGCCGTTCCAAAATTTGTTGAGCCAGATGAAGAAAGTGGCTGACAAACATCAGGTGTCGCTGGCTAATATTTCGACTCGCTATCTGCTCGATCAACCGGCCGTGGGTGGTGTGATTATCGGGGCTCGTTTGGGAGCCAGCGAACACATCGCTGACAATTTGCGCCTGTTTGACTTTAAGTTGGACGGGGCTGATCAGGCGTTGATCGGCGATGCCTTGGCCCAGCTCAAAACCATCCCCGGAGATTGTGGTGACGAATACCGCAAACCGCCGTTTTTGACCGCAACGGGTGATCTAAGCGACCATCTCGAGACTTTTCCAGCCCCATATCCAACCGAAACATGGGCCGACGGACGGACACGGGTGCTAACCGGCACGACGTGGGAGACGCTGGCAGGTTATTGTCGGGCTGTCCGCCACGGCAACAAAATCTCGATTTCAGGGACTACGGCCACCCATGGAACCCGCGTGATCGGGGGGAATGATCCGGCCGCACAAACTCATTTTATTATTGATAAGCTGGAGGGGGCTTTGCAATCATTAGGCGGCCGGTTGGAAGACGTTGTGCGTACACGCATTTATGTGTCTGACATTAACGACTGGGAACCCGCTGCTCGAGCACATGGGGAACGCTTTGCTCATATTTTGCCTGCTAACACATTGGTTCAGGCAGAACTCGTGGGGGATGAGTATCTGGTCGAAATTGAAGCAGATGCTGAACTAGGCTAGGTAATTTGCCCCTCTAAATCGGCTAAGTGCAAGAAAGATTCTCACTTGAGCCCAAATTGATATAAAATACCAGTATGGCTCAAATAACTGCAACAGTCAGCAAAAACAAAGAAGATATCTATGGTGCCGAACATCTGCCCGATGCCTCGCTGTTTGATGCGGCCGATGTGACAGTCAGCTACGGTGCGCAGGACGCACTGCGCAATTTGTCATTTACGCTAAAAAAGGGTGAGCAAGTTGCGGTTGTGGGGCCGAATGGGGCGGGTAAAAGTACCCTTTTTAAACTGATTGTGGGGGAACTGGCACCAACGAGCGGCCGGGCAACCTTACATGGCAGTGATCCGGCCGAGCATCTGTGTGTCGCCTATGTGCCACAGCGTCAATCGGTCGATTGGAACTTTCCCGTCACCGTAGAAGATGTGGTGATGATGGGGCGCACGGCCAAAATCGGTTTATTCCGTTGGGCCCGCCAGCACGACCGGGACATTGTTCAACAGAGCCTAGAACGGGTGAATGCAACCCATCTTGCAAAAAAACAGATAGGCGAACTGTCTGGCGGACAGCAACAGCGGGTGTTTATCGCCCGGGCTTTGGCGCAAGAAGCGGAGCTTTTGTTGTTAGACGAACCGCTGGCGGGACTGGATTTGCCCAGTCAAGAGCAGGTGTTCGAGGTGCTTGATAACGTAACCGATAGCGGGATTACCGCAATTGTGGCGACCCATGATCTGAATATGGCGGCCCGCCGTTTTGATAAGATTTTACTGCTCAACGGCCGACTTATCGCCCTCGGCCGACCCGAAGAGGTGCTGACGGCCGACAATCTCGTTGTAGCATACGGTGGTCATCTGCATGCTCAAGACGGGATACTTATCGCAGATAGCTGTTGTGATCACTAACCATGTCCTTTATTACCGATCCTCTCACCTATAGCTTTTTTCAACGGGCTTTAATCGCGGCACTTTTAGTCGGCGTATTGTGTCCCGTTTTAGGTACCTATGTTGTTTTGCGCGGCATGGCATTTTTAGGCGATGCGTTGGCCCACATCATCTTGCCTGGCGTTGTCATCGCCTTTTTGACCGGCATCCCGTTGGTGATTGGTGCGTTGGTGATGGGGGTACTTACCGCGTTTGGCATTGGTGCTCTGAGTGAACGCAGCCTGTTGCGTGAGGATTCTGCCATCGGCGTCATTTTTGCCGGGGCATTTGCTCTGGGTATCGCCATGCTCTCGGCTACAGACGGCTATGCGGTTGATCTAACCCACTTTTTGTTTGGCAATTTGCTGGGGGTTTCGGCCGCTGATTTATGGACGATGTTGGGACTAAGCGTGGTTGTATTTGGTGTGATCGTTTTGTTTTATAAAGAGCTACTCGTCGTTTCTTTTGATCAAACCTTAGCCCGCACGTTGCGTTTGCCGGTCCGTTTTTATGATTATCTTTTGCTCGTTCTGATCGCGATTACTATCGTTGTAGCTCTCAATGCCGTCGGTATCTCCCTCATGTTGGCGATGATCGTTACTCCGGCCGCAGCCGCTTCGTTTTTAACCAAACAGCTCCGGCCGATGATGTTGATTGGCGCAGCCATAGGCGCATTTTCAGGCGCAGTTGGATTATACGCCAGCTTTTATCTTAATATCGCATCGGGTCCGGCCGTGGTGCTGGTCGCGACCGCTATTTTTGTCCTAATTTTCTTGTTTGCGCCTGAACAAGGGGTCATTTATCGTTGGATCGGCCCTGCCCCAGCCATTCGCCCCAACGCTTAAAAACAGTATGAACAAATCACAAATTAAAACCAAACTAACACAACATGGTCACAGACCAACGGCGTCTCGCCTTGAAGTTGTTGATGCCCTTTTGACCTATCATGGCCACATGACGGCTGATGATTTGTTTGAAAAAATGCGAGACGGTGGGTCAAACGTCGGCCGGATGACCGTGTTTCGCACCCTTGATTTACTGGCCGAAATCGGCGTGGTGCGGCCGACTTATGGGGGTAGCGGTGCGGCCCACTTTGTTTTGCTGGAAGATGGGCACCATCACCATTTGGTTTGTATGCGTTGTTCCACCACTGTTGAATTTGCTGAATGTTCGTTTGCAGATGAGCTAAGCCAGCAATTGGCCAATCAGTTTAAATTTAGAATCGAGGGGCATATGCTTGAAATTTATGGGGTTTGCGAGTCCTGTCAATAGCCGAAAAAACACATGAGAATGGGTTTCAGCCAATTGAGCATATGTTAAGATGTCGCGGTGATATTTTCGTTTGAGCAACCACGCTGTCGTAGAATCTTTTTTCTTTGTCTTTTAATTTTACTGAGCCTTTCAGCCTGCAGAGATCAAAGCCATTTTGATACCGATCAAATTATTTACCTTGCCAAAGGGGATAACGGCCGCTATCAGCTGTTCGCCTATGATCTATCTGCCCGGAACCCAGAACCTAAACAGCTAACCACACAAGATCAAGACATTTTAGAATTCGATGTTAGCTCACGGCACCACACTGCATTTACACAAACCGATGAAGACAACAGTCTGGATATTTGGCTGTTGTGGAACAGCTCAGAAGAGACGGTTCCATTGGTAGAGTGCGGCCCGACCGCTGCATGTAAAAACCCTCGTTGGTCCCCCACCCAGAATGTGTTTGCTTATGAGCTCACCCCGCTGCGTGATGGGGAGATCGTGCGGAAGGAGTCTAGATTATGGTGGTACGATTTAGAATCATTTCAACTAATTCCTATGTTTGAAGATGAGAACTGGCTTGGGCAAGATGTGCGCTTTGCGGCCGATGGGCGCAAGCTATCTTATATCGTTCCAGCCATTGATGAGATTCAAGTGTTTGATCTAAAAACGGGTGAAATCGGAGCGATTACATCGCGAGCTAATGTTGCCGCGGTTTGGGGGGCTGACTCAGATTTATATTTTTCGGCACTGCAGGTGGATCATGAGCGATCAGCGACTCATATTTTTAAAACCGATGCAAGTGGCACTGATGTGGTTAACCTGACCGGCATAGGAATGGGGGTTGATGATGGGGGATATGTTGTAGCTCCTGACGGAGTTCAGCTGGCCTTTACACGCAAACCGCCACGCGGTGGAGCTGGTCGTCAAATTTGGCTGATGGATGTCGATGGGTCCAACCAGCGCAGCCTGACAGACAATCTCTCAATCCAGCATGGGGCGCTTTCTTGGAACAGCAGTGGCACTCAGCTACTGTTCCAGAGGTTTGACTTAGGTCAGTTAAATGCTGAGCCAGAGATTTGGTTGGTAGATATTGAAACGGGGGAGATGACTTTTGTCGTTCAAGGGACTCGGCCGCAGTTTGCCCCATAAAATCGCAAGCATGCGGCCGAGACTGATGACTTTGTTTAACTATTGCCGACCAAAAACCTGCGTCCAATAGGCACCGTATGGGGTTCCGTTTCCATAGTAGTAACCTACGCCTAAGTGAGTATGGCTACAATTTAAAATGTTAGCGCGGTGACCCGAGCTATTCATCCAGCCATTCATCACAGATTCAGGCGACCTATACCCGGCCGCGATATTCTCACCGGCCGCAAAGCCTTGATAGCCCGCATCAGATGCGCGTTCCCAAAAACGAGAACCATTTAAGCCCGTATGCGAGAAATAAGCGTTGTCCGCCATATCTTTGCTGTGCAAAAATGCTGCGGTTCTCAAATAGTACTCCCCTTCAACCGGTCCACATCCTGCTTGTTGTCGCTCAATATTAACCAGATCTAAAACCGCTTGTTCAAATTCATTCATGAATGGAACATCATCGCCTTCATCGTCAGCATCCGTGTTTTCAGGTTGCACAACGATTGGGAAATAGAGAACGGCTGCTGCACTAGTTTCTTGAACGAGTTGGTTTGTATCAGAGGGGTCGGCTACCTGATGTGGTGGCGTTTCGTTAACGGCCGATGAAGTTGTCGGCTCTGGGGCCGGTTCCTCATCATTTCCGTCCGCCATCACACCAGATAGCTGCATGACACAAATAATAAAAATAAATAGAATGAGTCCTGCGTTTTTAATCCTCTGAAAGTTAAATTGCATAGTCATACCCTCATAATAGACCTTTAAAAAGACTCAAGTGTTAAATGATAACGGGTCTAAATGATCAAAGTTTTACAATCCATCTATATATTTACGTACGCAATAAATTCTGTTTTTTGGCCCAAATTATTGTCTAAAGGATGCAAATAGGCTGTTTCTTCACATAAAAATGTATTCGTTTGATTAGGCGTACCGGTACCAGCCCGATTTTCCCTACCCACTTGTACTGACTTTTGATAAAATTTGTTCGATTGTGATAAAATGAACAAACTCCTCACGTTCCATTCATTAGCCAGTTTAAAAATTTTCAATTTCAATATCTAGAAGTAACAAAAGGCGGCTCCGGCCGTTTTGTGATTCTATTTGGATATCGAAAAATAATTAATCATGTATTCTGATTGTCGTCTTGTGTCCCACGGGCCTCGGCCGACTATCAGAATTAAGAAGTACAGACAAAAAATCAATGCCTGATTATTTACTTCCATAT
>JAHDEN010000120.1 GCA_020628815.1 Chloroflexota bacterium
GCCGGTGCCGATGGCGGTAAATAAAACGCCGATTCCCATCAGGGCCGCCACTTTTATCATTGGTAGCAGTGCTGCCGCGCCAGTTAACCGGCCGTTGTCGTCAAAGCCTTCTTCAGCCTCTTCTGCATCCACAACTTCACCTGTACGGAAGCCATCTGCGAAGCTGCTGTTTTCAAGCGGCCAAAACGCGAATATCACGACAAATGAAGCTACGATGATAATCAGGGTTGGCCAAAAATTATCTTTAATTAATTGCATCTGTTTTATCTCCTAATCAGCCTATTTGTTGCTTTTAAACACATAGCGACTAAAGGCGCTTTTAATCCAAGGCCAGTGCATGGCCAGATGGATACCGATTAGCAACATGGTTAAGTTGGCGGTCAAATCGTGCATCCCTTGCCAGAACGGATCGATGGTGAGGTTGATCCCCATCGCCGGGAGAGCAGCCTCGGAGATAAGGGTGCCGGTAAACATGGCAAGCACCATCATCACAAAAATGACAAGGTCCAGAATGTGGTTTATCCGCACTTCACCAGGTAGCCGGCCGAACATCCGCTTGGTTACGCTGACTACCCATTTCCAGTCAAGCAAAATGTGCAAAATCAGGGGGAGTATGAACAGAAAGCTAACCCACTCATGGAACGGGATTCCGGTTGATTGTGGGATGTTGACCAGGATAAATCCGACCAACAAGAAGATGTCGACGTAGAGTTTAATCTGCGTCAGACTTCGTTTTTTCTTTGGTTTTTCAGTTGCTATTGCAGCCATTGTGTTGTCCTTAATTCTCTTTTTCTAACTATGCTCGTCTAAATTCTTGACGAAAATTTCTAGGGGTTTGACCTGCGTCTCGTTTAAACGCCCGGCCGAAATATGATGGGTCTGTATAGTTCAATTGTTCGGCGATTTCGGCCATCGTAAGGTCCGTATGAGCTAAAAGTCGTTTGGCTTCTAGAATCAGCCGATTGCGTAAAAGCTCACCGGCCGAGATGCCGTAAACGGCTTTGACCGTTTCGGTTAGATGGCCGACCGTAATGCCCAGTTTGCCAGCATAGAAAGCTAGATTGTGCTCTTCCATCGCATTTTTATCAGCCAAATTCAGAAAGTCCCGGGTAATTTGCTGGCTGGGTGTTAATGTTTGTATCGGTTGAACCTGCTCTGATTCACGCTCGGCAAAAATGCAGAGCAGTTGCAGCCAAGACAAAATTTCCGCACCTTGCCCCCAACCGGACGATTCGTACGATGCGTAGATATTGTCAAAGAAAACCTGAATCTGTCTGGCCTGCTCGGCATTCCCTACAAAATAAGAGGGGGTTTTGACAAACGGAGCTAAAAAGCTGAGTTCGTTAAAAAACTGATGCGCTCCGTGTACATGAAAAATCGCCTCATTAAACAGGCATACAAGCCCAGTTACCGGCTCGTCTATCAGCCATTGTTGTACTTGCCCCGGCCGGACAAAAAAGAGCGAGTTCGGCCGGATCTCGTTTTTTTCAAAGTCGACCACATGTTGGCCAGAGCCAGATGTAACCCAAATCGCCAAGTAGTACGTATGCCGCCTTAGATTGGTGCTTAACGCATGATCCGGGGCATCTTCAAGCCGTTGCACAAAAAACGGATAATCTACATCGATTTCATGCCAGAAGTGGAGGGTTGAAATTATTGTCATACTAACTTTCTGCACCGATTATGCTGAAGAAATGTGGAGAAACCTTGGAGAGGGTCTATTGTGTCTGTGAACATTTTTCTTCAGTTACCTTTTCAAGATGTGCTGACCCATTCATTATCAATTGTTAGTTGTATGGTCTCAAGGTAATTTAGTGGGAGAAAATGGTACTTTTATTGGGTATTGATTGCGGAAAGTCGATTTGGGAGGTTTAAAGGGGGGTAAAAATGATAAATATCTCGGTTCATTTGGCGTTTGGCGAAAAGAGACGGCATTCAAAACGGCCCGATTAGATACGGTGTAGTAGCTCTTTTTGTCGTGCTTGATTTGGTCTTTTTAGCGATATTTGGTATCACTAATCTGGCTCAAGGTATCTGCTTGAGAGTGATGTTGTTTATTTTAGCGGGGCTTAGAGTTGGCTTGTCTTTAAACTTGAGAAGTATGACTTTTAGGGTCACGTCCTTAAATTTGCCCCGAGATGGAATTGATTCATGAGCACACAAAAATTTACGAACCGACAATTTGAAGCTGAAATAAAAGTCGTCTTCGAAGACTTTTTCGGCCGACCGCTTACATCTCTCCAAACCCATGTGTCTCACACCGACTCAATTGTTTATGAAGGGACGGCCAACGATAAAAGCGCCATCTTCAAAATGATCGATCCGGCCGGGGTTGATGTGGACATCGTGGTGCAAGAAGCGTGGTCCTACGAGCAATGCAGAGCCAAGGGGTTGCCTGCTCCTGAAGTCTATAAAGTGGATCAAAGCTGTTCCAAACTCCCTGCACCCTATATTTTAGTTGAAAAAGTTAGGGGGATTGATTTGCGTACGGCCGACCTAGAGCCGGAGTTACGCGCCCCCTTCTTAATCCAAATCGGTGAAGCGATCAAGACGATGCATACGATCTCGGTTGAAGGGTACGGCCAACTTGTTGTGGCCCCAAACGGCAGCGTGCGGGGCAAATATGACGATTGGAAAACGGCGGCACTGGCGGCCGTTGAGCCCGGCCTCACAAAGCTTGAAAGCAATCCCCATTTCAACAACGATCTTTTGGAGCTGGCCCGAACCGTTGTCGCTAACCATCAAAGCATTTTAAGTACTCTGGACGAAGGTAAACTGCTCCACGGCGATTTGGGGCTGGTCCATTTTTATGGTGATCCAGACACAGATGAGCTGACCGGCATAATCGACTTTGGCGAATGTAAATCGGGTGATCCGGTCTGGGATTTTGTTGATTTCCGCTGGAGCTACGTGCGAACTATTCTTAAAGGATACGGGATCATCGATACTGATGAGGCGTTCGGACCTTTTGAGGACAAGTTCTACTACTACGCCCTGTTGCGAGATTTAGTTTGGACCGTTCGGTTCAATGAGAAATGGCCAAAAGATGGGGCTGAGCGGATGGCGTTTGTGATCAAAGCGGTGGCTAAACATTTTGGCTATATTAAATCAGAAGAGTAGCAAATATGTGTCAACTTAAGAGGCTTGTCGATCAAAAACCTGCCTAATCTCGCAGGATCAATCCTGCGGTTAAAATAGGAAGCCCGATAAATCGGGCTCTAGTGAATATTTCAACCTGATTGATTAGGTTTCCTGTCTTAAACGAGGGCTTGAGCCCTCAGGCAAATGGCCTAAGTTGATACCAATTGGGCCAGTTTTGAACGGCCTTTATAGCTTACGGCCGGGCCATAATCGGCAAATAAACCCTAATTTCCGCAGGTTCTGCCGGTTCCGACTCATCCACATCTAGTTCAAAACTAAATTCAGCCGTTTGCGCGACTACATCCCCTACTACATCATGAGCCTGCACCGACCAAAGATAGCTACCGGCCGATAGATCAACATTTACTGTCAGCGATGTATTTGTTGTGTCAAACGTATACACCGTTGCTTCTACCGTCCGCACCACATCGGTTTGGGTGATGGTGAGCGTGTAGCTGACAACGGCCGGATATTCATCGAACGCATCATCCCATTCAAATAATGGTCGAATGGTTTCAATCGTACTGCCAAGCGGGGGCTCAACTTGTGGATCAGCTGGGTCGTTTGGATCGGTTGGATCGGGTAAGACCAACTCAAACGCACCGATGTCATCTGCATCACCCTGCGGCCGACTAATCCCCCGCTGATCTTGCGCCAAAGCCGTATCGCCTGCGTTAACTGCCGGGCTGTTTTCAAGCAACGCATGAGTGAACGTGTCGCCACCATTATCTTGAAGTGGCCCTAACAACGGATCTTGGTTTGATATGTCACCTGATCCATTTAAATTACAGCTCCCATCGCTGTCTAAGTTGTGCCCATTTGAGGTGATTGTGACTGTGCTGAAGCAGTTTGTGCCGGTGTCACCTGCATCGATGAGCGTGTTTTGCAGATTGATTGTTCCTGTCCCAAAGAATGCCCCACCGCTTTGGGCTGAGTTTCCGCTAAACGTGCCGCTATCAATTGTGAGCGTCCCGGTCATATAAATGGCACCACCGCTAACACTGGCTGTGTTTTCGCTGAAGGTGCTGTTGGTCAGGGAAGCACTATCCCCGGTGTACATTCCACCACCACTGTTGGCTGTGTTTTGATAGATTGTGCTTTGTGTGATTGTGAGCGGACCATTGCTGGCGACACCACCGCCAAATACAACGGCCGTATTGCTGTAAATTGAACTATTGGTGATGCTAAGCGAACTCCCCAAATTTATGAGTCCACCTCCATCTTCTGTTGCTGAATTTTCGTTGATGGTAGTTGCCACAACGTTTAACGAACCATAATTGGCAATTCCACCGCCATGCTCGGCCGTATTATTGCTGATGATGCTGTTACTCAGGCTGAGCGACTTGCCACTCTGATTAAATACACCGCCTCCACTATTGGTAGCATCGTTGTCGCTAAAAGTGCTGCTCATGATAGTGGCCGTCCCAGAATTGTAGATGCCACCTCCTGTGGTTCCTGATCTGTTGCCTGATATCGTACTGTTGGTAATCGTTAGGGTTTCGCCGCCGTTTTGGATACCACCACCAGCGTCAAAGGTTGCGGTATTGCTACTTACGGTGCTGTGGCTGATGGTGGCGGAACCGGCCGCAATTTGAATGCCTCCACCAAAAAACGAAGAATTCCCGCTTATCGTTGATCTGGAAATCGTCAGCGTGGCAGATGGGGCATGATGATAAATACCACCACCGGACGCATCAGATGAATTATCATGGATAACGCTGTCCTGAATCGTCAAAGGTCCATGGCTGCTAATGCCACCACCGGAGCCGACAGAATTTGCCGAGTTATCTGTGATGGTGCTGTTTGTAATGCTCAAGGTTCCATAGCTTAGAATGCCACCTCCTTCTATTTTGGCCGGTCCTGCTTTTCCGCCTGTGACCGTCATATTTTGCATGGTGACAGCGGTGTCTGCCATAATGTGAAACGGCCGCACATCGTCTAAATTCTGCCCATCAACGGTAAACCCGTTCCCCTCAAGGGTTAGCTCTACTCCCGAGATCGGGTTGCTCATTGGCTGTGTGCTGGTGGTTAGGCTGATGTTCTGCGTGAGAGAGATCGTATAGCTACCCGCGGCCGATGCTGTGCTGAAGCACAAAATCGCATGGTTTAGGGTTGCTTCATCAGAGGCTTCCCATGGATCGGCTGAACAAGCGGGCACGTATTCAAATGCTCCCATATCGGGTAACCCCGCACGCGGCCGGTCGAATCCCCGTTGATCTTCGGTAAGCGTTGAATTTCCAGCATTGATCGCTGGACTGCCTGCAAGCAACGCATGGGTAAAGGTTGCTCCACCATTATCTTGCAACGGACCAAGTAGCGGGTCTTGATTAGAAATATCAAAATAGTTGGGCAAATTACAGCTCCCATCGCTGTCTAAGTTGTAACCGGCCGATGTAATACCGCTGTTTTCATCACAATCTCGAAAGCTATGTCCAGAGACAATTGAATTGCTGGCATAAAACGTGCCTGAGTTCGATATGCCAACCGAACCATTTTCGGCAATAGTGACATGTGTTGCGGTGATTATGCCGCGATTTTCGATGCCATGACCAGAAAAGCTTGCATCGTTGCCACTGAATGTACTGTTCACGATCAGCGCGATAGAAGACGAATCATTGTAAAGCCCACCGCCTTGGCCCAGAATATTATTTCCACTAAGTGTGCTGTCCATAATTGTAGCTGTCCCTTTATTGAACATTCCCCCTCCATTTACACTTGTATTATTGCTGGTGGTCGTCTCGATGAGGGTGATAGTTGCTTGGTCATTATTAAAAATAGCCCCGCCGTAACCCCCTCTGTTGCCGTCAAGAATACCTTGACTGATGGTTAAAATGCCGCTGTTGTGGATTGCACCGCCCTGTCCATTGGGATCTCCACCAGTAACGGTAATCTGCCCCATCGTTACATGGGTATCAGCCCCGATTTCAAACGGACGGATCCCAGTACTGTTTTGGCCGTCTACCGTAAAACGACTCCCCTCAATGATTAAGTTGATGCCCGAGATCGTGTTGCTAATTGGCCATGTGCTGGCGGTTAGACTGATGTTTTGGGTGAGTGAGATTGTGTAGCTGCCCGCGGCTGAGGCTGTGTTGAAGCACAAAATCGCATTGTTTAAACTGATCTCATCAGATACCGACCACGCGGCAGGGTCACAGCTAGGGGCATATTCAAACGCACCAATATCATCGCCGCCTGCGCTTGGCCGTGCGACTCCGCGCTGATCTTCATTGAAGTTAGAATCACCTGCGTTGATGGCTGGGCTATGTGCCTGAAGCGCATGGGTAAATGTGCTCCCCCCGTTGTCCTGCAACGGGCCTAGCATCGGATCTACGCCTGAAATATCCCCTGTACTACTGAATCCACACCATCCACTGCCGTCTAGGTTGTACCCGATTGATGTAAATACGCCCTCACAGTTATAGAGGTTGACTGGGTTGAAGATGATGCTGTTCCCGATTTGAACGGTTGAAGAAATGGTCTTAAACAACGCCATTGTGCCGGTATTGTTGAAAAGAGTGGCATTTTGAACAATACCATCTCCAGCAAAATAGATTGCGGTACCTGCGCCAGACCCATTCCCGCTAAGCGTGCTGTTTTGAACCGTCGTATCGCTATCATCGCTTGTGTAAATTCCACCACCATAAAGGGCGTAATTGTTGTTGATGGTGCTATTCAAAACGGTTAGCGTGCCCTCATTATGGATACCGCCACCGTAGTACAAAGCTGTATTGTTTTGGATGGTACTGTAGGTGATGGTTAGAACACCAAAGTTATCTATGCCGCCTGTATCGGTTACGGCTGTGTTGTGGCTAATCGTGCTTGATTGGATATCCAAAATACCTGAGTTGATGATACCGCCAGCTCTCTCGTTGTTTCCCCCTTTAATCGTAATGTTTTGTAGAGTTACAACGGTGTCAGTCATGATATTCAGCGGCCGGACATTTGCTTGATCCTGCCCATCAACGGCAAAATGATTTCCGTCAATGGTCAACTCTACGCCTGAAACCGTATTGCTGATTGGTTGCGTACTGCCGGTTAAGCTGATGTTTTGGGTCAGCGAGATGGTGTAACTGCCTGCGGCCGAGGCTGTGTTAAAACACCAGATCGCATTGTTTAGGGCGCCTTCATCTCCTACGGCCCATGCGCCAGTATCACAGATCGCCACATACTCATACGCCCCCATGTCATCACCGCCTAAACTTGGCCGTGCAACTCCTCGCTGGTCTTCTGACAGGGTTGAGTTCCCCACATTGATGGCTGGACTATGACTTAAAAGGGCATGGGTGAATGTTTCCCCACCGTTATCTTGCAACGGCCCTAACATCGGGTCTTGAAACGAAATGTCGCCGTTGCCAGCAAAGCTACAGCTTCCATCACTATCAAAGTTATACCCGTTGGAGTTAACAGTCCCCGTACAGTTTTCGCTCGTATTATTTGCAACGATGCTGTTATCCATTGTCATGGAAGAAGCGGTGCTGAGAATGCCACCACCGGCCGTATTCGCCGAATTGCTCACAATCGTACTGTTTTGAATCGTTGCCAATAAGCCATCATTAAAAATGGCACCGCCCATGCTGGTGGCACTATTGCTGCTCAAGGTGCTATTGATAATCGTTACTGTTCCAGCGTAGATGTAAATGCCTGCTCCAAATTCGGCTTGATTATCATTCAGCGTGCTGTTGGTGACAGTTAAGGCTCCGGTGCTGTAAATGGCACTGCCTGATGTGATGTCTTTTAAAGTACTGCCGTCAACGGTTAAATCTCCCTCACTGTAGATGCCGCTCCCATCTCCATTCTGGATGGTGATGTCTTGAACAGTGACCGTTGTTGTTGGGGCGATTGTAAACGGTAGATAAGTTTCATCTCCATCAACGATCAAATTATTTCCATTGATGAGTAGCTCAATTGCCGAATCTGTATTGTTAATTGTGGTTGTGTTTGCCGTTAAGCTGATGTTTTGCGTCAGTGAAATCGTGTAGTCACCGCTACCCGTTTTTGCATTAAAACAGGTTATCGCACTGTTGAAGTCTGCTTCTGTGCCAACACTCCAACTGCTGTCGGTACAGCTAACGGCCGCCTCGGCCGGTGTAGCTTGAAAGGCCGTCAATATTGAAAACGCAAGCATGAATGTAGCCGCGAATAATACAGAAAATTTGAAAATTGAATGGGATAGAGAATGATGGTTTGAAGTCATAGAGAACGTCATGCGATATTTTCGAGCATGTTGACAGAGCCTCAGATCCTAGAAAATGAGGTGCACAAGCTGCATAGGGTTTAGGGCAGCCGCAACACAAATAGTTGACGGCCGGTTAAATAGTATTACTAGGCTTTCGCCATAGATTAAAAAGGGGATGCATAGGTACTCATGGGCAAATACGCTGTCCGTGAAGGTGTACCAACAGATAAATTATAAGTGAATTGATGGTTAATGAATGTGGGAGAAAGGGGCTAACCGGCCGGGTAATGCAATATCTGTTCCTGATTTTGCAATATGTGTTACTTTTGTGGTAACATCTGTTGCATGTCTAAAAAGTGGATCGCATTCTCATACAATTTAGCTGGCAAAAAGAAGTCGAGTAGCCGGGTGACAATTTGGCGCAGGCTACAACGCTTGGGCGCAATCACCCCAGTTAGCGGCATATACCTCCTGCCCGCCACGGAGACCTGCATTGAATCGTTCCAATGGCTGGCCCAAGAGGTTGAGCAAGCGGAAGGGCAAGCGGTTGTGATGCACGTTGATGGCTTTGATGGGTTAAGCGAGCCAGAGATTATCGAGCTTTTCCGGTCGGCCCGGCAGGCTGATTACAACGAAATACTCGAGAAGATTACCGAAATTGAAGACCGCTGGAGCGAGCAGGGGACTTTTTCAGAAGATGAGTTGAGTGGGGCGCAAGATGAGCTAACCAAACTTAAGCGACGTTATTCTGAGCTGATTGGAATCGATTATTTTCAAAGCTACGAGGGGGCCACCACGGCCGCCCGTCTTGATAAATTGGCAACCTTGCTCTTTCCTGAAATCGCGGCCGCACCGGAGATACCCATCGAACAAAAAGCCGATTACCAAGGCAAAACGTGGGTGACCCGGCCGCAACCCCATGTTGATCGCCTATCAAGCACGTGGCTCATCCGCCGCTTCATCGATTCTGATCCTACCATTCGATATGCAAACAAAGTGGGAGACGACGAGATCGGTTTTGATATGAAAGAGCCTAGTGTCGGTTTTGGGCACAACGGTTCGCTGTGTACGTTTGAGACGCTAATAAAGGCCTTCCAGATTGAAGAAAAAGGGATCGACGTGATGGCTGAAATCATCCATCAAATCGATCTGAACGACGAGCGCTTTGTTCACCCCGAGGCGATCGGCATCGACGCAATTTTGCGCGGCTGGCTTTTGGAAAATTTAGAGGATGAGGAACTTGAACGCAGAGGTTTGGCCCTTTTTGATGGCATTTTCCAAACCTTAGCCAATAGAGGAGTTTGTTAGTTTGCCAGTTGGTTTGTTGGGAAGTATCGCTCTACTAACACAACCAACTAACCAACTAACTAACCAACCAACTAAAACACTAATATTATGAATGATCTAAAACTGGCATCAGACGATGCCTCGCTTCAGGCTGGGAGTAAGCCGAAGCACAATGTCACCATGCAAGAAGCATTTTGGGTTTGGGTCAAAGTTGCCGCCTATAGTTTTGGCGGCCCGGCCGGTCAGATTGCGGTGATGTACAAGCTATTGGTAGAAGAAAAAAGATGGGTGAGCGAGAATCGATTTTTGCACGCGCTCAACTACACCATGCTTCTGCCGGGGCCAGAGGCGCAACAGCTGGCAACCTATTTGGGATGGCTGTTACACGGCACACGCGGCGGGCTAGTCGCGGGTGGATTATTCATTCTGCCTGGCTTTGTAGCGATTTTGATTTTGAGCGTGCTTTACGCCGGATATCAAGATGTCACGTTGATTCAAGCGCTGTTTTATGGCCTAAAACCGGCCGTGCTCGCCATCGTGCTCGAGGCGGTTATTCGGATTGGCCGGCGGGCGCTCAAAAACTGGGTGATGGTAGCGATTTCTGCGCTCGCTTTTATCGGCATCTTCTTCTTCAACATCCCATTCCCCATCATCGTCTTGCTGGCTGGCGCAATCGGCTTTATCGGCGGTAGAGTTTGGCTCGAGATGTTTGATGTCATCAAGCAAAGACAGGTGAGCGAAGAAGATGAAAACGACTACGTCATCACCGATTCAGTGGCGCAGGCACAAAAGCCATCCTTAAGCTATGCGCTGCGTGTTTTGGTCATTAGCTTGACCTTGTGGGTGATACCCCTTTTGATTACATGGCCCACGTTAGGCAGTGAACACGTCTTTGTGCAAGAAGGAATCTTCTTCAGCAAAACGGCCGTCGTTACCTTTGGTGGGGCGTATGCCGTTCTGGCATACATCGCTCAGCAGGCGGTCGAGGTGTTTGGATGGCTTGAGCCGGGCGAAATGCTCGACGGTTTGGGGATGGCAGAAACCACGCCGGGGCCATTGGTGCAGGTAGTTCAATTTGTCGGCTTTATGGGTGCGTATCGCAATCCTGGCACATTTACCCCGCTACAGGCTGGGGTGATTGGCTCTGTCATCACCACATGGGTCACGTTTGTCCCCTGCTTTTTGTGGATCTTTTTGGGTGCCCCCTTTATCGAATTTTGGCGCAACAACAAATCGCTAACAACGGCGCTCAGCGGGATAACGGCGGCCGTGGTTGGGGTGATCTTGAACTTGGCCGTTTGGTTTGCACTGCAAACGCTCTTCGCCGTGGTCAACGAGGTTCAAATGGGGCCATTACGCCTGCTGATCCCAGAATGGAGCACGCTTGACCCATTTGCTTTGCTGATCGCGATCGGTGCCTGTGTGGCGCTGTTTCGCTTCAAGCTCAACATGCTGTGGACCCTGTTGGGGAGTGCGGTCATCAGCATGGTGTATTACTTCTTATTTATCGCCTGAAATGTGTGCAAAAGACCAGTCAGGTTATCAAAACCTGACTGGTCTCATTTTGACATCGTTAAAGATGCAAAAAGGAAAATTAATTATGACTGAAATCAAAAATGTACTGTTCTTATGCCCTCATGGGGCGGCCAAAAGTGTGCTGGCGATGACTTATTTCAACTACCTTGCCAATCAAGCAGGGCTAGAAATCTCTGCTAAAAACGCAGGGACAGAACCTGATCCAACCATCAATCCCAAAGTTGAGTCTTGTCTCAAATGGGAAGGGTTTGATCTTGCTGGCTTTGTCCCACCCCTCTTGCAGCCTCAGGATCTCGAAGAGGCTGACATGATTGTTTCAATTGGCTGTATCGAGGCGGACCAAGCACCTGCCGGTAAACGCTTTTTGGATTGGTCTGACGTGCCGATGCTGAGCGAAGATTTTCAAGCATCGCGGGATAAGATTTATGAGTATGTGTCGGCTCTTGCCAAAAACTTAGCCGATTAATGTCTAAATCAGGCTAAGTAGCTGCGGAGCGTTTTTGATTCATACTCTGTCCGCATCCGGCCGCGCTTTTGCAGTTCTGGCACCAGCAGGTTGGTCATGTCACGCACATAATGGGGGGCAAAATAGGTCGCACGGAACATGTAACCGTCTCCTCCAACCGCATCATTTTCCGCCTCAAGGCTGTCTGCTACATCTGCGGCCGTTCCTACAAATCGCTCATCTGATACCCGATTGGTGATAAAGCGGGCGGTATCAAGAATCGTGAACCCTTTACCGGCCGCCATGTTGAACAGCCCCTGAACTCCGGTAACTTGATCGAGAATCTCGCTGACTTTTGTGTCGGCCGGATATTTCAAAAGGTCAAACCCAGACATCCCTTCCAACACGCTTAAGCCCACCTCATCAGGGACACTTTCTGCGATCTGCGCCGCTCGTTCCTGAGCTTCTGAGCGTGATTCAGCAACAACGCCACCGATTGGGAACAGCAATTTAACCGACTGTGGATCTCTCCCCGCATCAGAAATTGCGGACCGGAACTTGTCGGCCCGCTCTTTTTTGACGTGGGTGGGGCCAGCGGGGCTAAAAATGATTTCGGCATGTTCGCCCGCAAACTTTATCCCTTCTGGGGATGACCCAGCCTGCACCAAAACCGGATTTCCGGCCGGATGACGGTGTACGGCCAGTGGTCCAGCCGAGCGAAACCAGTTCCCCTCAAAATCAACTCGATGGACTTTCTCGGGGTCACTGATCCACTCATTTTCATAGTCGTTTAAGACCGCATCTGGTTCCCACGATGCCCACAGCTTTTTGACCAAATCGACATACTCGTAGGCTCGTTCATATCGTTCAGCATGGCCGGGCAACGTCATCCCTAGCTGATCCGCCTCTTTTTGATTGATGGAGGTGACGATGTTCCAACCGACCCGGCCGTTGGTGATGTGGTTGAGCGTCTGCATTTTGCGCGCCACCATGTACGGGTTGTAGAACGAAGTTGACATCGTCACGATAAAGCCCAAATGCTCCGCTACGGCCGAAAGGCGAGACACCAGCAAAAGCGGGTCGAGCATCGGGAAGTTTTTTCCGTACCGGATACTGATCGGGTCACGGGCTGCGCCCCAAAAATCGGCAAAAAAGATCGCATCATACCGTCCGCGTTCTGCTTCTCGAGCGATCATTTCCCAATATCCGATGTCGGTCCAATCATGCTCCCGTGGTTCAAAGGCCAACCCGATATCAGGTTCGTACTGGAAAAATGGGCAGATGGTGAGGTGAGATTTTTTGTTTGTCATAGTAATTTGTACAGGCTATTTACTTAGGGGTATGCATACCCTTTAAAACCGGCCGATTAATCAGCCGATTAGAATGGGAAAATTTTTAATAAATCTGCCTGATTGATCAGGCTTTTTATCTTAACTGGGGTGTTAACACCTCAGAAAAACAGAGGGTATATGCCCCTCAATTATTTATGATCGAGCTGATTTTAGCCCGTGCGCTTTCTCGCTGGCTGGCAAAAAGCTCCAAATATTTCGGCTCAAACCAATCTTCAATGCCTTCTTTATAGGATGGCTTAGCCATCAGGCGTTCGGCCCATGCGGCCGTGTGCGGCCGGGCTGCAATCCGCCCCTCAAACCCCAAATGCATCAGGCGAGCCATGTACGAGGCATACGAGATATCGGCCAGAGAATACTCATCCCCCAAAAGCCACGGGCCGTTTTTAAGGGCCACTTCCATATCATCGAGCAGTTTTTCATACCGCATAACCCCATCTTTAAAATCAGGAGAATCCATTCCTAGCTCAACCCCGTTGCGCTGCCGTTCACGCTTGACCGGATCAGGAATATTGTTGAGCCAAGTCTCAATCTGCTCCGGTGTTTTTTGCAAATGCTGGTGGCGGAACGCGATACAGTTGCTGATGATGCCGGTAGCAGCGTGCACACCTTCATCAATCTGCTTGGTCCACAGCCGCATTTGGGCCAACTTGGCGGGGGATGAGGGGCGCACCGGCCGGGCTTCAAACGCATCGTCCAAATATTCACAAACGACATTTGACTCGATGATAACCGCGCCGTCGTGTACCAAAGTCGGTACAACTTTTTTGGGATTAAGCTTCACATACTCCGGCTTTTGCTGATCGCCAGCCCGCAGGTCGAGATGAATCCCTTCCCATTCGAGTTCTTTTTCGCTCAAAACCATGCGGACCTTAGCCGCGCAGCTCGACATCGCGTTGTGATAGAGTGTGATTGTCATCTCTTTTTCTCCTAATCCTAAAAGTCTTAAGCCTAAATTGTAGAGCGAATGTGTGAATAAAGAAATCTTAATCGGCTCTCGCTTTTGTGCTCTGTGATTTTAAAAACAGATGGGTCGCAGAGTATTTTGCCTGTTTCGAGTAAAACACTTATAATAATAGAACATTTGTTTTGAGCATTGATGTTAATCAACTCAACCGGAGCCACTACCAAATAGGAGAAATCAAAATGGCTATTTCAGGATCGTGTCACTGTGGAAAAGTTAAGTGGAAATTTGATGAAGTGCCAGAATCAGCCACAGCCTGTAACTGCACCGTGTGTCGGCGGTACGGGGTGCTGTGGGGTTACGATTGGGATGGGGAGAAAATTCATATATCGGGGCCAACCAAGGCGTACATTCGCGGCAATAAAGTATTAGGCTTTTACTTTTGCCCCGATTGCGGCTGTGTGGCTTATTGGCGGGCACTTCAGCCAGATGATCAAGACCGTTTTCGGATTGCAGTCAATTTGCGATTGGTTGAAGATCCTGAGGCAATCGCACAGTTACCCATCGATCATTTTGATGGCCTTGACACGTTTCACGATCTGCCGAGAGACGGAAAGTGTGTTAAGGATTATTGGTTTTAAATGAATGAACTACCGAGGGGAGCCTGTCTAATTTCTAGACCCTCCTAAATTCTTGCCGAAAGCTTCCCGGGGTTTGCCCAACTTCTCTTTTAAATGCCCGGCTGAAATAAGATGGGTCCGAGTAGTTTAGTTTCTCTGCAATTTCAGTAATTGTTTGATTGGTTTGGGCCAACTGTCGTTTGGCTTCTAAAATGAGACGATTCCGCAGCAGTTCACCGGCCGACGTGCCATAAACTTCTTTCACCGTTTCGGTCAAATGACCAATGGTGATTCCCAATGTGCCAGCATAATAAGATAAGTTGTGATTGTGCATCGCCTCACTGTCAGCCAGCTGCAAAAACTCGCTGGTGATCTGCTGGCTGGGGGTTAGCTTTTGGATCGACCGATCTTCTTCAAACATCCGTTGGGCATAAATGCACAGCAGTTGGAGCCATGCCAACACTTCAATCCCGTGTGCCCAATCGGTTGAAAAGAAGGCAGAATCTATCTTTTCAAAAAAAGATTGAATGGTTTGAGCCTGATCTAAATCTTTGGCAATATGGACGGCTGGGTTTGCAAACGGGGCCAAAAAGCCAAGCTCCTTAAAAAACAGATGCGCCCCGAAAACTTGAAAAATCTCTTCGTCAAATGCGCAGTATAAGCCGGTTATCGGCCGGTCTATAAGCCATTGCTGGACTTGCCCCGGCCGGACAAAAATCAGGGTCTGGGGTTGAATTCTTACCTTTTCAAAATCGATAACATGGTGACCATCACCAGATAGCACCCAGATGGCGAGGTAAAATGTGTGTCGTCTCAAATTGTCGCTTAGAGCAAATTCGGGGGCCTCTTCAAGCTTGCCCACCCAAAAATGGTAATCTTTATCACTTTTTTGAGGAATATGGAGAGTAGGGATTTCTGTCATACGGGTATCAAACACTGGCTAAATCAACCATAAGGCTTTAATCGAATAGGGGCTGGAGATAGGGAAAGGGAGATTACTAAACGGGCCGTTTAGCATCATCAAACCAAAATAGGGTTGAATAGTCCTTCTTCCTTGTGCTCAACAAAAGCGAGCGGTGGCGCATAAAGCTGGATAGGAGATATCTTCTCGCTGTCCCCGTGCAAAGGAGCTGAACCGCTTTCCAAGAGTTCGATCCTTTGCATCAAGTTCTTCCTAGCAAATTCATTATCGAAATTGGGCACACAAACACAATGTAATTTTGCTGGGAAAAATGTACTTTTCTTCGGATGATGGTTTGGTTTCTTGGGGAGTTTGTTGTTTAGCCACCGGATTTATAAAATGACACCATGGAAAAACATACAGGATCAACCTACGACGAGATCGCTGAAAAATATGCAGACGCCCAAGACAATAAGCCATGGACCATCTATTTTGAACGGCCGGCCGTTCTGAACTTTTTGCCGGATCTGGCTAATAAAGACGTGCTGGATGCAGGCTGTGGCCCCGGCTTCTACTCTCACTTTATGGCTGATCGGGGCGCCCGTGTCACCGCTTTTGACTTCAACTCGGTGTTTGTGGAGCAGACACAGGCACGGACCAACGGCCGGGTGACCGTCTTGCAGGCCGATATCGCGGAGCCGCTAAACTTTGCGGCCGACGGGTCTTACGACCTGATTGTCTCTGTTTTGGTTTTGCACTACCTTAAAGATTGGCAACCGACTCTCAAAGAATTCAATCGAGTGCTACGCCCCAACGGCCGACTCATCTTTTCGACCCATCATCCTTTTACTGATTTAGAGCTGTCATCGGGTGATGATTATTTCGCGACTGAACTGCTTGAAGATGAATGGGATGTGGGCAAGGTGCAGTTTTATCGTCGGCCGCTGTCTAAAATTTCTCGTGACCTGTTTGAGTCAGGCTTTGTGATTGAGGAGATCGGGGAGCCGCAACCGATCAAGCCCCCTAAGGATGTGGCCTTCAATGCCTACGGTCGCACAATGAAGAAGCCTGCTCGCTTGATGGTTCGGGTTTGCAAGAGATAAAAAAGCGGCCGACTGCGAATCTCACAGTCGGCCGCTTTTGACTAGTCATGTGCCAGAGCTACTGTTTGCTCACCGAATTTCCTCTACGGATTTTGATTTTGAGCGAGGAGATTACAAAGCTGCGGCCGAGCAATATAGAAGCTTGTGCGAAAGACTTTATTCAGAATTGACCGGCAAGTTCTTATCAATGTTTTCAAGCGTTTCATCAATTGGCTGCCCATTAATTACCCAAGCCGTTAACTCTGACCAAAATGCAAGATTCACATCGCTATTCATGTTATCTGAAGCATCAAATCTTACAGTTTCGGCATTTAGAATTAACTCAGCTATCCCTCTATCTAATTCGGACGGATAAAGATTTAAGTCTTGATTTAAATGGGGGAAAATCGCCCCACCTTCTGCAATCCATAAATTTGCGGATTGTGGTGTGGCCAAAAACTCAACGAGAGCCTTGACTTCCTCTCGATCTTTCCCTTTGAAAACGACCCATATATCTCCACCTACTTCTAAGGTTGTTGGCAAAGAAGGATTGATTTTTGGAAGAGGGAAAAAACCGACATTATTATCAAGGTCTGCACCAATTTCTTCTGGGAAAAAGTTTACTGCAAAGGTTGCTTGCATGTGGAGCCAGCATTTTTTCCGATCTCCAAATATCCAAGTTGCTGGCTCGCGAAAATTTGTTAGTCCAATAGTTTCTTCGCCACCGCGGAAGATCGTTTCATCAAACCAATATCTTTCTAAAAAGCTGAAAGCATCTTTGACCTCTGCTGAGTTAAAAGGTACTTCGTGAGTTGTCCATTGATCATAAACTGAAACCGGTTGAGAAAGTAGCAAAATATTTTCGATCCAATCGGTCCCTTTCCAACCAGTTGCTGCGCCTGATTCAATTCCTTCACAAAAAGGAGCAATTCCAGTTAGTTTCATCTCTTCAATCAGGGACTCAAACTCATCCCATGTGGCAGGTACATCAAAGCCGGCAGCTTCAAAAGCTGGTTTGTCATACCAAACTAACCCTTTTAAGTTTACACGGCTGAATAACCCGTATGAAACATCGTTCACTTTTGTTAGGTCGTTCCATGAGGGGCTAAACTCTTCTTTTGAAATTGCTCTGACTTCATCCCACATGGGAACAAGTTGCCCCTCGTTGGCTAAAGACATGATGGCACCGGGCTGTGGAAAGAGGGCAATATCGGGTGCGTTGTCGGTTTCAACCATATTGCCGATAACGGCCTCAAACTCTGCTAAACCGATGTAATTGACTTCAATGCCAGGATTTTGAAGCTCAAAGGCATCTAAAACTAGCTCTAGATTCTCAACTGCGGGCCCTCTAACAGCACCAACGATTGAAATAGATTTGACTTCAGGCTGTGGAGTTGCTGTTGGCTCGATAACTTCTGTCGTGATTGCTTCTGGTGTAAATGTTGCTGGGGCAGTTGGCGTAGACGATTGTAGAAGATCACTAGTTTGACAACTGCTCAACAAAAATATTAACAATAAACTAGAAAAACAGATCCGGTGAATTGAACTCATAACTTATACGCTGATATTACCCATTAGAAACCAGACAGATTCCTGTCTCTCTTCCTATTTTAGGTAAACCTAGTGTTTGACCCAACAAATATTGCCAGGTCAACAAGCGAAACAAACACTTTAGGCTTCGCCAATTGAAAGCATAGACCTAGCAAAAGAAGTTTGGCGAAGCACTAGCTGGTCTTTGCCAAGAGAGCCTGTCCCTTGGCTTATTCATCACCTGTAGCCTAAAACATACAGGCTTAACTTTTTACAGATTATACGGGCTACTGTTGAATGAAAACGGGTGGGGGATCATTAAACCTATACGTCCCGTCAAAGGGGATTAAATTATTTTGCAATTTGTTCTCCACATCGCGAAAAAATTCTTTTACTTGAGCTGGGAAAAATTTATCAAAATCATTAAAGGATGATAATCCGACCACGCCCAAATAATTCCCATTTGGGAAGTCGTTTATTGCGGAAAAAGCAACTAAAATAAAAACATCTGTTGATGTCTGTTGTATGACCGAAGAAACTAAACACCGATGAGACTCTGGTAGTGTGTTCCAACTATCGCTACCGACCCCAATGCAAAACGTCCCTTCCTCATTTGCTGCTTGTACTAAGGCTGCGTTTCCTGTTTCACCAGCAATGGCAACGATTACATCGACATTTTGAGTAGTTATCAAATCTTTAGCAGATTCCTCTCCCCATCTCTTATCAGTTTGGCCTTCTGCTATTGAGCCGGGATGTTTTTTTACAAACACCTCTATATCAGAATCGATTGCTAGGTAGTGTGGACATTTGAAAAGTGAGATACTTCAAAGATGTCTCACGAAATA